>JALYLL010000101.1 GCA_030774255.1 Chloroflexota bacterium
GCCGAGGCGTCCGAGGCCGGGGGGACCCCGGCGCGAACAGAGGGTTTCGGCGGTCGGCTGGCCTCCGACCCTTGCTCGCGCGGGACTTAGCCCTTCTTCGGAGCTCCTGCGGGCGCCTTGGGAGCGGTACCCTTCGCGGCTTCGGGAGCTGCGGGCTTCGCTCCGGCTGCGGCCGGCTTCGCGCCTTCGGCGCCGGCGGCCGGCGCGGCGGCCTCGCCCTCTTCGCCTTCGGCGGCGACCTCGCCCTCGGCGGGCACGGCAACCTCGGCCGGCTTCTCCTCCTCGACCTTGACCGGGACGGCCTTGACGACGAGCTCGTCCGGGTCGTTCTCGATCTTGATCAAGGTCGCGTCGACCTTGAGGTCGCGCACAAAGATCGCGTCGTCGATCTCCAGCAGTCCGGAAAGGTCGACCTCGATGGCGTGGGGGATGTCCTGGGGGAAGGCTTCGACGGTGACCTCGCTGCGCGCGTGGAGCAGTACGGCGCCGAGCGTCTTCACGGCAGGTGACTCATTCACGAAGTGGAGCGGCACGTCGGCGTTGGTCTTCTCGGTGAGCGAAACGCGGGCGAAGTCCACGTGGAGCATGCGGCCGCTCACCGGATCGCGGCTCACGTCGTAAATGAGGGCAGGCACCTCGCCGCCATCGAGCCCGGTGAGCGAAAGCAGGGTCGTGTTGCCCCAGCGGCGGTAGGAGAGCTCGAACGTGTGCTGATCCGTCTCGACCGGCGTCGAATCGGCGCGCCCGCCGAACACGACACCAGGGAGCAGACCCTTGCGGCGAAGGGTGTTCACCTTCTTACCGAGGACCTGGCGGGGACGGACGCTGAGCTTTTGTGCTTCGGCCACGATGAGATGCTCCCTCTTCTGCTCAGGTTGAAGTGCTGATTGTCTCACCTGGGGGTCTGAGGGGGCAGAGCCCCCTCAACCGCTCAAGGCGGGGTGGGGAAATCGAGGACGACGCGGAAGGGCCCCGCGAGCTCGCTGACCTTCGGGCAAGCAAGGTGGTCAAGGCCGATGCCCCAAAGGAGCACCCGCTCGAAGTCCTCGACGATCTTGACCTCTTTGATGAGCGGCGTCGTCGGCTTTATGTCGTTGCTGCCGGTGTAGCTCGGGGTGCCATTGGGATTCTGGGTCGAGGCGTTTTGGAATCGGGCCCCGAAAAGGGCGTTGCCGGTGATCGTTACCGGCTGCCCGCTTGGTCCCGAGAGAGAGGTCGCCACCTCGACGGTGTAAGCCGGCATCCCGAAGGGCCCGGGCGCCGTGCTCTGGCCGAACTCGAAGACGAGGCGATCGAAGCCGGGCTGGTGCGCGACACGGACGGCGACCAGCTGGGCCTGATTGCTCGCGTTGCCGCCGGTCGACCGCGGGCAGACGGCGGCGGGCGACGATCCGGGGCTTGCGGTCGCCGTCGGGGCCGCCGTTGGCGAGGTGCTCGGACGGGCCGTGGCGGTGGCGCTCGGCGACGCTGAGGCCGCCACCGTGGGGGTTGCTGACCGGGAAGCGGACGCAGCCGGGGTCGCCGTCGGCGACGAGGCCACGTCAGGCTGGGGAACGCACGCGCTCACGACCACGATACCGATGGCCAGGGCCAGCGCCCCGTAGAGGATCAGGCGTCCAAACATCTGTCCCAAATCCTGCTGGACTAACGCCCCACTGTCGAGTTCGTCGACAAGCAGCCGAGCATTCCGTCCGAAATCCGTACGGGCCACCATTTTTGGTAAAATGCGTCTTGAGTGGCCGATCGCCTGCGATTGGCGCTGGTGTTTCACCAGCACCAGCCGGCCGGGAATTTCCCGTCAGTCTTCCAGGATGTGACCGAGCGGGCGTATGCCCCCCTCGTGGCCACTCTCTATCGGCACCCCGAAGTAAAGGCCACTCTCCACTTCTCCGGACCCCTCCTCGACTGGCTGGAGGCCAACCGCCCGGACGTCATTGGCGACCTATCCGACCTCGTCCGAAGGGGCCAGATCGAGCTCCTATCGGGGGGCTACTACGAGCCGGTCCTGGTCGGAGTGCCCCGCCGCGACGGCGTAGCCCAGATACGGGCGCTTTCCGATCGGGTTCACGCGATCTTCGGACAGCGGCCCCTGGGTGCCTGGCTGACCGAGCGGGTCTGGGAGCCTCACCTTCCGTCCCTTCTCGCCGAGGCGGGAGTCGCGTACACGGTCCTCGACGACGAGCACTTCATCCAGGCGGGCCTTCGCCCGCAGGAGCTCGGCGAGTCGTACGTCACCGAGGACCAGGGCCTTCCGCTGATCGTCTTTCCGGGGAGCGTGAAGCTTCGGTACCTCATCCCGTTCCGCGACGTGAGCCAGACGATGAAGGAGCTTCGCGCGCGAGCCGACGAGGGCGCGCGCCTGGTCGTGTACGCGGACGACGGTGAGAAGTTCGGAGCATGGCCGGGCACCTACCAGCGTGTGCACAAGGATGGCTGGCTCGAGCAGTTCTTCTCGGCGATCGCGCAGGCTGACTTCATTCAGACGACGACGCTCGAGGACGCCTGGATCTTCCAGAAGCCCGCTCGTCGCATCTACATCCCCGCCGGCTCGTACCCCGAGATGGCGGAGTGGGCACTCGAGCCGAATGCCGCGAAGCGCTACCAGCAGGCGCGGAACAAGCTCGGCGACGAGTCAGCCCTGGTGGCGGCTCCCCTCTGGCGCAACTTCTTCGCGAAGTACCCCGAGTCCAACGCCTTGCAGAAGCGGATGCTCATCGTGAGCGAGGAGCTCGCGCGTCGCAGCATCCTCGACGCCTCCGCCGAGGTGCGCCAGGCGCAGCAGAACCTGTGGCGCGCTCAGGGCAACGATGTGTACTGGCATGGCGTCTTCGGCGGGATCTACTTCCCGCACCTTCGCGCGGACGCATACGCGTCGCTGCTGAAGGCGGAACGCATCCTCTCCGAGCGGCGCACTGCGGCCGGCGAGCAGCGCGACTACGACGTCGACGGCTACGACGAATACATCTTCCGCGGGAACGCCGGTGCCGTGTTCGTGCACGTGCAGGGCGGCGCCGTGATCGAGTGGGACATCTACGCCTCGGCGACCAACCTGGTCGACACGCTCTCGCGCCGTCCCGAGGGCGAGCACGAAGCGCTCCGCCGCGCTGAGAAGCTCGGCAAGGTCCTCATCGGCAAGGCCGCCGAAAAGGAAACGAAGTCCATCCACGAGGCGGTGCGCGCACGGGAGCGCGGTCTCTCCAAGCTTCTCGAGTACGACGTCGCGCGCCGCGCGTTCTTCCAGGACAGCTTCCGCGTCGGAAAGGCCGAGCCCGTCGTGCTGCACGCGTACCACTACCAGCTCACCCCGCAGCGCGAGGCGCGCACCGTGAGTCTCATCCTCGAACCGCCGCCGCGCTCTCTCGCGAGCGTTCCCGGCCTCGGGGTCCGCAAGGACATTCGCATCGCCGACGAAGGGCTCGCCGCAGGGGTGCGTTACCGCCTTCGCAACGACGGCGAGGAAGCGATAAGTCTTCAGTTCACCAGCGCGTCGAACGTCGGTCTGCTTTCGGAGCAGAACCCCGCCGACGTGATCACCGTCGGCACGCGGAAGACGACCGCGGGCAAGCCGATCGACGCGAAGCATGTGTCAGAAATCGCCGTTCACTCCGAATCGCGGCACTTTGACATCGCAATTGCTATCGATCCGCCGTGCGAGGTGACGACGCGGCCGATCTACTCGATCACCAATTCCGAACAGGGCTTCGAGCGCGTCTACCAGCAGCTGGAGATCGCCTCGACGTGGAACGTGACGATCGAGCCCGACGCTCATGTCGACCTCGAGGTCCGCGCGACCGCGGTCGGTCAGATGGTCGAGCCGGACGCCGTTCGCCCGACCGCTCGGCGCCGCAAGGCCGCCGCTGGCGCGGGCGCGGACACAGCGAGGGCTCCGCGCAGGTAGGAGACAGGTTGGCTTCGCCAAGCCTCTTGAACTCCTCTCTCGGCTGTTCGCTCTGCTCACAGCCTCCGAGTAATCCGGATGTGACCGGCGTACGCGCGGCAGGCCAGCTTCCATAGCGACGACACTCGGACGGCGCGACGCCGTCCTCTATCTGATCGCAGCGGGCCTGGGGAGCTTCGGCCTCGGCGTCGCGCAGTTCTATCTGAACTTCCTGTATCGCTCCCTCGGCTTCGACGCGTTCGCGATCGGACTCCTGGCGGGGGCCGAAGCACTCGGCGTCGTCGGCGGCGCCATCCCTGCGGCGATCTTCACCAGAGGGCGCTCCCGCCGCGCGGCGATCCTCATCGGGGGGACGCTCACCGGGTTCGGCATCTTCGGGATCCTCATCTTCAACGCGCTCGGCGCGGTCTTTCTCTCGGCGATGCTCGTTGGCTTCGGCGGCATCATCGCGAGCTCGTCGGGCGCTGCGCTCCTCGCGGACGCGACCGACGCGGCACGGCGCGCTACGCGGTTCGGTCAGCAGATCGCACTCGGCACTACGGCCGCGTTCCTCTCGAGCGTCATTGCGGGTGCGCTCGCGGCGCCGGTGGCGTCGCTCCTCGGCGCTCGACCGGACGACGCGCTGGTGTTGCGAGCTCTCGTCGGCAGCGGCGGCATCATCGCGGCCGCATCCATCGTTCCGATCCTCGCGATCCGTGCCGTCCCCGTCGCCCAGCACACTCTCGCCGCGCCGACGCGCAACGATCTCGTCCGGCGCTTCCTCGCCATCGAGATCCTCTTCGGCTTCGGCGCGGGCAGCTTCCTTCCGTTCGTGAACCTCTTCTTCGCCGACCGTTACGGCGTGCCGTTCTCAGCGCTCGGCCTGGTCCTCGGCATCCTCGCGGTCGCCGGCAGCATCGGCGCGCTGCTCCACGGACGATTCGTGGCGTCGCGCCTCGGCGCGGTCCGGTCGATCGTCCTCGTGGAGACGCTCTCGTTGCCGTTCGCGCTCGTCGCGGCGTTCACGGGCGCGCTGCCGATCGCGATCGGCGCACTCGCGACGCGGCATTTCCTGATGTTCGGCGCGAGCGGGACCGTGAACGCGTTCCAGCTCTCGTCCTTCACACCGGCGGAGCGCGCCGGAGCGAACGCCGTCTTCGCGCTCGCCTGGAGCGCGGCGAACGCGGTCGGCGCGATCCTCTCGGGCGCGATCCGCGCGCGGCTCGGGCCGGAGGGGTTCACCGCCAACCTCGTCACGCTCGCCGTCGCGTACGGGCTCGCGGCGCTCCTCACCTGGCGACTCTTCGCGACGCACAAGCCCAGCGGCGATGTTGGCGCGCGCACGCTCGCTGTCCCAGACTCGCGCGGGTGACCATGCTCCTCCGCGACCAGGTCGGCGCCGCGATCAAGGAGGGCCTCGCGCGCGCCTCGAAGGATCTCGGCTGGCCTGACGTCGACGGCGTACCTGTCGAAGTCGAGCGCCCCGGCAATCCGGAGCACGGCGATTACGCGTCGAACGTCGCGCTGAAGCTCGCGAAGCAGGTGCGCAAGCCGCCACGCGATATCGCAAAGGCCATCGGCGAGCGCGTTCGCATCGCGTCCCCGATCGCCTCGGTGCAAGACCTGAGCGGCTTTGTGAACGTGCGCCTCGACGAGAAATGGCTCGCCGCACAGGTCGATGAGATCGTGCGCGCTGGCACCGATTTCGGCCGGTCCAAGACCCTCGCCGGCAAGCGGATGCAGGTCGAGTTCGTCTCGGCGAACCCGACCGGACCACTCACCGTCGCAAACGCGCGCGGCGGTCCGCTCGGCGACGTGCTTTCGTCGGTGCTCGAGTTCTCTGGCGCGGCGGTCGAGCGCGAGTACTACGTCGAGGACACGGGCACGCAGTTCGATACCTTCGGCCGCTCCATCGCCATCCGCTACCGGCAGCTCCACGGCGAGGACATTGAGATTCCCGCCGACGCGTATCCCGCCGAGTACGTGAAGGACATCGCCATCGGCATCAAAGCTCGGGACGGCGACACGTGGATGAAGCTTCCGCTCGAGGAGCAGGCCAAGACGTTCGCGCCCGAGGGCGTCGCGTGGGTGCTCGGCGAAGCAAAGCGCGTGACGGCCATGCTCGGCATCCACTACGACACGTGGTTCTCGCAGGCCGAGATGATGCGATCGGGCTACTTCGAAAAAACGCTCGCCGAGCTGCGCGAGCTCGGCAAGGTCTACGACAAAGATGGCGCCGTCTGGTTCGAGGCGAGCGAGTCGGTCGACGACAAAGACGGATGGGTGCTGGTCCGTTCGAACGGCGAGCCCGGCTATCTCGGGAAGGACATCGCCTATCACGTCCAGTCGCTGCGGGATCGGCGCTTCGACAAGAAGATCGACGTATGGGGATCGAACACGCACTACCACCTCATCCAGATGCGCGCGGCGATGCAGGCGCTCGGTCTGCTCGAGAAGTTCGAGGTCGTCCTCTATCAGTACGTGCGCTTCCTGCATGAGGGCGTGCTCAAGCGCATGCAGAGGCGGACGAACCAGTTCCTCCTGCTCGAGGAGGTCATCGAGGCCGTCGGCAAGGACGCCACGCGCTACTTCTTCCTGCAATCGAGCGCCGACCGGCAGCTCGACTTCGACCTCGAGCTCGCGGTGCAGCAGTCGAATGAGAACCCCGTGTACTACGTGCAGTACGCGCACGCGCGCATCGCGAGCATCCTGCGCACCGCCGCCGAGCGCGGGGTCGACGCGAACGGCGCGGACACCGCGCCGCTCACTGACAAGGGCGAGCTCGACCTCGTGCGGCTCGTGCTTCGTTTCCCCGAGCTCGTCGACGACATCTGCCAGCACTACGGCGTGCATCAGCTCACGACGTACGCGCTCGAGCTCGCCGGCGCGTTCCACGGTTTCTATCGCGACCACCGCGTCGTCGACGAAGCCGATGTCGCGCGATCGAAGGCGCGCCTACGCTTGGTTCAGGCCGTGCAGGTCGCGCTTCGTCAAACGCTCGGACTGCTTGGAGTCAGCGCGCCAGACAAAATGTGACGATCCTCTCGACGATTTCGTCGAGTGGAATGCTCGTGTCGATCTCCAGATCCGCTCCTCGCCTGAGTGCAGGCTCGACCGTCTCCTTCAGGAAGAGGACCTCCGCGAGCTCGGCCGGGTCCTTTCCATATGGGTTGTTTGTTCTCACGGCGAGCCGCTCGGTGATCACCGCGACCGAGGCGGTGAGGAGCACGACGTGATCGAATTGCGGGTAGAACTTCGTTTGATTTCGAGCGGCACCGGAAACGAAAAGGACCTCCGCATCCTCTGTCGCTAGCAGACGTCGCATCAGGTCCTCGCGCCAAAGCCATTCCTTCGATGGCGGTTCGCCGCTCGCCGGCACTTCCACCTGCTCCGACCAGCCGCCGTAGTCGGTGTCCACGGTCTTGAATCCACGCTCACGCAGCTCCGACAGGACCGACGACTTGCCGGTCCCAGACATACCCGTGAGCAACACGCGCTGCATTTCGTCAGATCTCCAGCCAGCCGGTCCGATTCCGCCAGTGCCTACCGGCGCGGAGGTGCTCCACGATCGCGCGTTCGAGCGTCGTGCGCTGTGGCAAGTCGTCGATGTTCGG
>JALYLL010000102.1 GCA_030774255.1 Chloroflexota bacterium
GTGTGCGAACTCGCGACCATACGAACCGGACCCGGTCGGGTTGAGCGTGAGGACCGCCCAGCCGCGCGATGCGAGCACGTAGCGATAGAAATACGAGAGAGAAAAGAGGTTTCCGGAAAAGCTCGCCGGACCCCCGTGGATATCGACGAGGAGCGGTGACGGGCCGCGCCGCTCGCCGGGCAGGAAGAGCCAGCCCTCGAGCGTGCCGCCGTGCGGACTCGTGAAAGTGCGCCGCTCGCCATGAACCGGAGCGAGCTGTGCGAGGACCTCTCTGTTGAGCTGCGTGAGCCTCCGCTCGCCGGTGCCGTCCCAGGCCGCGACGTAGAGGTCCGATGGTGCGGCGAGGTCGCCCGCCGCGAACGCGATCCGCGAGCCCGGCTTCGCGCTCGCGAACCCGATCTGGCGCTCGCCACCGACGACGACACTCGTCGAGCCGTCAGCGATGGTCGCACGTATCAGGTGCGTGTTCCCGTGGTCGGCCGCGATGAAGGTCACGCTCGCGTTGTCCGGCGACCAGATCGGCCCGGGCGTGATCGCGGGCGTCGGCAGCAGCACCGCCCCGCGGTCGTACCGCTCGGTCAGCCGTCGCGGCTGTCCTCCACGCGAGGACACGGTCCACACGCGGACCATCGGATCGCCGAGCCCCGCATCCTGCGCGTCGGTGCCGTAGCACGCGATCGTGGTTCCGTCGGGCGACCAGGTCGGCGAGGTCGCTCGCCCGACGTTCTCGGTGATCCTAAGCGCGGCGCCGGTCGCGACGTCCGCGACCCAAATGTCGGACCACGAGTACTCGTCCTTGCCGCTGCGCGTACGCGAGAACGCGATCTGACGTCCGTCGGGGGACCAGGACTCCGCGCGGTCCTCGAAGTCGCCGTCGGTCAGCTGCTTGGTCTCACCGGTCGCGACGTCGACGATGAACAGGTGGGCCCGCGCGTCGAACGTGTAGCCCTGCCCGTCCGTCTTGTACTGCGCCTTGGTCACGTGATGCGGGCGCTGCTCCCAACGTTCGCGCGCGCTCGCATCGTCGGGCCGCGGCTCGACCCAGACACGCGCGCTGAACGCGATCTTCGTCCCATCCGGTGACCAGATCGCCGTGCCCACATGTCCGGAGAACGACGTCAGCTGGCGTGGCTCGCCACCGCGCACGGACATGACGTAGAGCTGCCGTTCTGTGCCGGCCCGATCGGAGAGGAAGGCGAGCTGGGAGCCATCCGGAGACCAACGCGGCGCGGAGTCGCGCGTCGGCCCGCGGGTGAACTCGACCGGCGCGCCGCCCTCGGTCGGCGCGACATGAATGGTCGAGCGATACTCGTCCTTCTCGGTGTCGATCCAGGTCACGACGTATGCAACGCGCGCGCCGTCTGGCGAGATGTCCAGGTCGGGGATCGTTTTGAACGCAAGGAGGTCGGCGGCGTCCATGCGGTCCGAAAGACTACAGCCACCGGGGGGCTCTGCCCCCCGGCCCCCGAGCTTCGGGTGATCGTGCGCAGTCAATGGACCTTTTCGAAGACCGAGGCCGTTGCGCCGAACGGAATGGTCACGGCCGATCCACTCGCGGCTGAGGCCGGCGTCGAAATCCTCCGCGAAGGCGGCAACGCGCTCGACGCGGCGCTCGCAACCGCGTTCGCACTCGGGGTCACTTCGCCGATCGGGAGCGGCATCGGCGGCATCGCCGGCCTCGTCGTGTGGCGCGAGGGAAAAGCGAGCTCGTTCGACGGCTCGACTCGAGCGCCGCTCGCGTCGCGGCCCGAGATGTTCGAGCTCGTCGGAGGCGAGGCGCGTTCCGGAATGTACGGATGGCCCGCGGTGAAGAACGACGCCAACGTCGAGGGCCCGCTCTCTGTCAGCGTGCCCGGCGCCGTCGCCGCGTACGAGCTCGCCCATCGCCGACTCGGCAGGCTTCCGTGGGCGCGCCTCTTCGAGCCCGCGATCCGGATCGCGCGCGACGGGATGGTGATGGACTGGTACAGCACCCTCGTCTTCGGCACATCCGCGGTGCGCCTTCACAAGAACGCCGAGGCGAAGCGCGTGTACTACCGCGAGGGCGGCGCGCCGTACCGGCCTCCGACGGGTTTCGAGCCGGCGGACCGTCTTTTCCAGCCCGATCTTGCCCGCTCGCTCGAGTCGATCGCGCGCGGCGGCGCGAAGGTGCTCTACCAGGGCGAGCTCGCGGCAGCTATCGCCGACGACATCCGCGCGCTCGGTGGCGTTCTCTCGCGCGAGGACTTCGCCGCATACGAAGCGGGTGCGCCGCCGCCTCAGACGGTCGACTACCGCGGGCATCGTGTGGTCACGATGCCGGGCCTCACCGGCGGTCCGACTGTCGCCCGTGCGCTCGCACATTTGGACCGCGAGGACCTGCGCAAGCTCGGGCAGCTGAGCGCCGAGAGCCTGCATCGCATCGCGATCGCCGTTCGCGCGGCGTTCGCCGAACGCCTGGGGTCGATGGCCGACATGCCGAACACCACTCACGTGAACGCGGTCGATCGCGACCGCATGTGCGTCGCGCTCACGGCCACGCTGGGCGGCGGCTTCGGATCGGCGGTGATGATCAGAGGGACCGGGATCGTTCTCACGAACGGGACCTACTGGTTCGACCCGCGCCCGGGCCGCCCCAACTCGATCGCGCCCGGTAAGCGGGTCCTGTGGGCCGGCGCACCGACGATCGTCTTGCGCGGGGGCGAGCCGTTCCTCGTCTGCGGCGCGCCCGGCGGACGCAAGATCATGAGCGCGGTCGCGCAGGTCGTCGTGAACGCCCTCGACTACGGCGACGGGCCGCAGGCCGCAACGAGCCGGCCGCGAATCCACGATGAGGGCGAGAAGCTTCAGGTCGATTCCCGGATCCCCGAGGACGTGCGCAACGCCCTCGGCGCCATGGGGCACGACATCGACGTCAAAGTCGAGGACGTGATGGCCACGAACTTTGCGCGACCCGGCGCGATACAGATCGACGGCCAAGACCTTCGCGGTGGCGTCGAGGGGACCAAGATCGGGATCGCGCTCGGGTTTTAGGCCGAGCGCGATCCCTGGTGGCTAGGGAACGGTCGGGCGTTGACCCGCGTTCTCCTGCGCTTCGCGCTCCGCACTCTCGCCGGCCTCGTGCGCCGGATCCTCGTTCGAGACGAAGACGCCCGGCGATGCCGATGCGTCCGCGCGGTTGTTCGAGATGCTCGTCGGTGTGGTCGCCGCGTTGACGCTCGAACCCGCTGTGAAGGCCGCCCCGATGGCGACCCCCGCGAGCATCGAACCTCCTGCGAGCGCCGCAATGACGGCTTTTCTTGGTTCCATCTCGTGTCTCCTTTCTTTCAGCCGTTTTGACTGCTGATCTCACCGTGCGCCCGCGGCCCGTTGCCCGCATGAAAGGCGAGTGATAACGGGCTGGGAAGTTCGTGAGAGAGACGCCCGCGCGACACCCGAGCCGCATCCGGCCGCTAGGCTTCCTCGGAATGGCACGATTCGTCGTCGAGGGCGGGACGCCTTTACGCGGTGAGATCACTCCCGCAGGCAACAAGAACGAAGCACTTCCACTGATCGCGGCCAGCCTGCTCACAGACGAACCCGT
>JALYLL010000103.1 GCA_030774255.1 Chloroflexota bacterium
AAACGGTAGAGGTCGTGCGCGTCGCGGCCGGTCGCCTCGCGTGCGGAGAGCCGCGGCACCGGCGCCATGACGGCGGTTCGCGCGGCGACGAACCACGTCTCGCGTGTGTACGAATAGAACCCGGCCTGAAAGAAGGTTTCGCGCGCGAGCGCCTCGTCCGGCACCGCGGCGAAGATACGGTGCATCCCCGCCCGTGCGGCAGCTCCGCTAATACCCGACAGAAGGCGAAACGCGCTGTCGGCCCCGCCCGGTTGCTGCAGCGCCGCGAGGATCAGGACGACCCATTCCGGGCGATTCCCGTCGTACACGAGCGCACTCGAACGCAGCTGTCCGCGGTACTCCTCGAGGAAAACGCGAAGACGTCCGTGCATGCCGACCAGACCCGGAAGCAGGCGCATCCAGCTCGACACCGCGCCCGCAGCGAGCGGAACGGGGAGCGCCGAGGCCATGATCCCGCTCGGTTCGCGCAGAGAACTCGCGAGGAGGGCAGAGACCCGGCGCAGGTCGAGCGGTGTCGCCGCTCTCGCGGGCATTAGCTCTTTCCGAGTGACAGAAAGTAGCGATGAAAACGGTCGTCGTGCGTGAGCTCCGGGTGAAAGCTCGTCGCGAGAAGCCGGCCCTGCCGCGCCGCGACGACGGTGCCATCGCCGAGACGAGCGAGGACCTCGACGCCGGACCCGACGCGGCTGATTCGCGGCGCGCGGATGAACACGGCATGGAACGGCTCCTCGCCGAGCGCCTTCACGTCGAGATCCGCTTCGAACGAGTCGAGCTGACGGCCGAACGCGTTCCGTTCCACGGTCATGTCCATCAGCGACGCCAGCGGGTGCGGATGGCCGGGGACGTCCTTCGCGATGAAGATCGCGCCCGCGCACGTGCCCCACACCGGCATGCCTTCGGCGACGCGGTCCTTGAGCTTATCGATGATCCCATATTGGCTTGCGAGCTTCCCGATGGTCGTGCTCTCGCCGCCGGGGATGATCAGCGCGTCGATCTCATCGAGCTGCTCGGGCCGCCGGACGTCGACGCCTTCCACGCCGAGTCGATCGAGGGTGGCGAGATGTTCTGCGAAGTCGCCCTGGAGACCGAGAACGCCGGCGCGCGCGGTCAGCGGGCGGCGATCACCAACCGCGGCCGGCAAGTCGTTCTGCCACCGGGATCGACTCGAGCGTGAGACCGCGCATCGCCTCGCCAAGTCCGCGAGACACTGCGGCGATGAGCTTTGCGTCGCGGAAGTGCGTGGTCGCTTCGACGATCGCCTTCGCGCGGCGCGCTGGATCCGCCGACTTGAAGATGCCCGAGCCGACGAAGTTTCCCTCGGCGCCAAGCTGCATCATCAGCGCGGCGTCAGTCGGCCCCGCGATGCCACCGGCGCAAAAGAGCACGACCGGGAGCTTCCCATCTTTGGCAACCTGGCGTACGAGCTCGACGGGCACTCGATACTCCTGCGCCTTCTTCTCGAGTGCGTCCGGACCGAGTTCGGTGAGCTGCTGGATCCCTTCGGTGATCGCGCGGATGTGGGTCACGGCCTCGACGATGTTCCCCGTGCCGGCCTCGCCCTTGCTTCGGATCATCGCCGCGCCTTCGTTGATCCTGCGCAGCGCCTCGCCGAGCTCGCGCGCGCCGCAGACGAACGGAACTTTGAAGGCGTGCTTGTCGATGTGGAATTTCAGGTCGGCCGGCGTCAGGACCTCGCTTTCATCGACGTAGTCGACGCCGATCGCTTCCAGGACCTGCGCTTCGACGAAGTGTCCGATACGGGCTTTGGCCATTACCGGGATCGTGACCGCGTCCATGATCGCGTGGATCATCTCGGGGTCGCTCATCCGGGCGACACCACCGGCTGCACGGATGTCAGCCGGAACGCGCTCCAGCGCCATGACTGCGACGGCTCCCGCTTCCTCGGCGATCTTGGCGTGCTCGACGGTGACGACGTCCATGATCACGCCGCCCTTGAGCATCTGCGCGAGCCCTGTTTTCAGGGTCCAAGTGCTCTTTGAGCCGTTCTTGTCGGGTGTGGACTGAGAGGCCATCGGAACGCCAATCGTACCGCGCTGACCCTAGAATCGGAACATGGGCGTAGTAGACGCGAACGTCCTTGTACTAAACCTCGACTTTCAGCCGCTCAACGTGTGCAACGTGCGCCGAGCGGT
>JALYLL010000104.1 GCA_030774255.1 Chloroflexota bacterium
AGGAGACGGCGATCCTCGACCGGCGGCGACCGATGCGGCAGCCGGTGTCCACGAGAACGGTGGAGACCCACTCGTCCCCCACCTTCACTTCGACGCGATAGGACGACGGCTTGCCGGCGTCGAACGCTGCGACGACCTCGTCGCTGACACCGAGGACGACCCACGCGACGCCGGTCGGCTCGCCTTCGATGATCCTGGCGTGGCCCTTCTGGCCCGCCGCAAGCGGAATGAACTTTCTCGTTTCGACCACCTCGTCGTTTTGGTCGAGCACGCGCACCGATGCGGGGACGAGATCGGGCGTGCCGCCTTCGAGCTGCATCCAGTGACGGTCGCCGTCGTCGTGAATGCAAAAGCGGAAGGGAACCTTTGGCAGGAGACGCGGCATCGGAAGCGTCGGCGCGGAAAGGGCGGGATCGCCGGGGACGAGCGCGCGAATCGCATCGACGATCTTCTCGGCGGCCACGTGCAGGGCCGGATGATTGCCGAGCACCTTGGAGCCATATGCGAGCTCCATCGTGGCGCGCGCGACATCGCCGATGGGGATCATGAACTCGATGTAGCGCGCGTACTCGTTCGCCGCTCCGTCAATGTCGCCGGCATTCGCGAGCATCGCCGCGAGGCGTCGATGTGCGCCGAGGTCGGTCGGCGCGATCGCGACGGCGGACCACATCACCGCGAGTGCGGCCACGCGATTGCCAGCTTGCGTGAGCATGGCGGCGCCGTCCTTGAGCGCGTCGAGATCCGACCGGTGCATTTCTACATCGGCGGGCTCGATGGACTCGACCGCGTCGGAGGAGTCCGCGGCACCGATCGCGCGCAGGCGCATGTCGTCGCTCATCACTGAATAGTGTTGTCCTCGCAGGGAGCGGGCGCACTACGCCAAATAGGGGATATCGCCGATTGGGGGGCTGCGCCCCCCATCCCCCGGGGTCCTCGTATCGTCGGACGGCACGTGCCCTTTTCTTCCGACAAAGCGCCGTCCTGGCGGCCACCGCCCTCGTGGCGGCGGGTGCTCACGATCGAGTCGCACGCCGCGGGCGAGCCGCTCCGAGTCATTACGGACGGCCTCGAACCGATACCGGGCGCGACGATCCTGGAAAAGCGGCGGTTTGCCCGCGAGCGGCTCGACGGTCTCCGGCGCGGCCTCATGTTCGAGCCGCGAGGGCACGCCGACATGTACGGCGCTATCCCCACGGAGCCGGTCACGCCCGACGGCGACGCCGGCGTGCTGTTCATGCACAACGAAGGGTGGAGCACGATGTGCGGCCACGGCGTGATCGCGCTTGTGACCGTGGCGCTCGAGACGGGCCTCCTGAGCGCGCGCAACGTGGTTCGGCTCGACACGCCCGCCGGACGCGTCACCGCGCGACCGCGCCGCGAGGGCGAGCGCGTGCGGAGCGTCGCGTTCGAGAACGTGCCGTCCTTCGTCGCCTCGCTCGACGACCACGTTCAGGTGCCGGGTGTGGGGGACGTGCGCTACGACCTCGCGTTCGGCGGCGCCTTCTACGCGTTCGTCGACGCCGCGAGCGTCGGTCTCGAGATGACGCCGGAGCGGTTCCGCGATCTCATCACGGTCGGGAGTGCGATCAAACGCGCCGTGATGGCGGCGCGCGAGATCCAGCATCCGCTGGAGCCCGACCTCTCGTTCCTCTACGGAACCATCTTCACTGGACCGGCGCTCGGCTCCGGCGCGGACTCGCGCAACGTCTGCGTCTTCGCGGAAGGCGAGGTCGACAGGTCGCCGACGGGCACGGGCGTCTCCGCGCGCGTCGCGATAGAGCGCGCGCGAGGACGTCTTTCGCCGGGCGGGTCGTTCACGGTCGAGAGCATCATCGGCACGCGTTTCGTTGGACGGATCGCGCGCGAGCTGCGCTGGGAGGGATACGACGCGGTCGTACCCGAGATCGAAGGAAGCGCATGGATCACCGGTCGGAACGAGATCCTGATCGCACCGGATGATCCCCTCTCCCAGGGGTTCATACTCCGCTGATGCATCTGAGGCGGGCGGCGATCGTCGCTGTCGCGCTCGCGCTGCTCATGAGCGTGCCCGCCACGGCGGCCGACAGCCGGTACCGCGCCTGTCTCGACCCGGGGCACGGCGGAACCGATCCCGGCGCGACGGCCGGGACGCTCTTAGAGAAGGAGCTCAACCTCGACATCGCGCAGCGTGTCCGTGCCCAACTGGACCCGGCCGTGTTCAACATCACGCTGACGCGGAACGACAACAGCACGACGCTCGGGAACTCGGCGCGAGCGCAGATCTGCAACGCTGCCGCCGCGCAGCTTGTGTTGAGCATCCATCTCAATGCGAGCACGGACACGACCGTCGATTACGCCTGGTTCTTTTACGGCAAGCCGCAGAAAGACAAGGCTTTTGCCGCGACCATGGATGCCAACTACAGGATCCTCGACGCGGTCGGCAACAGCATCCTCGTTCACAAGGCGATCACGAACTTCGCGAATGGGACGCTCCTCAAGAGCAATGCGCCGGCCGCCCTCGCGGAGGGTCTCTTCATGTCGAACACCGACGAACGCGCGCTGCTCGCTGCGACCGATGCTTCGTCGCGCCGGCAGCAGATCGCCGATCAGCTTGCTATTGGGATACGAGCCTTCGCCGGGCGCTAGCCCAGCTTCACCGCGAGCATCGAGACGCCGCCGTTCAAGCCCTCCGTCGGAAA
>JALYLL010000105.1 GCA_030774255.1 Chloroflexota bacterium
GCCGCCGCCAACAAGCTGCTTGACGACAACGGCTGGGTGAAAGGCTCCGACGGCGTACGTGCCAAGGGTGGCATCAAGCTGAAGATCCTCTTCGCCACCACGGTCAACGCCCTGCGCCAGAAGGAGCAGGACATCCTCAAGAAGAACTGGGAAGCGGTCGGCTTCTCCGTCGAGCTCCGGTCGCTTCCCGGAGGCGTGTTCTTCTCGAACGCGGCCGACGGCGCGAACCGCTTCTATTACGACGTGAGCATGTTCACGAACGGCTCGACACCCGACATCACCGGCTACATGGCCGGCTGGACGACCAAGCAGATCGCCCAGAAGTCGAACAACTGGAACCAGAACAACTACCACCGGTACTCCAACCCGGCCTACGACGCGATCGTCGAGCAGATGCGCACGACGACGGACCAGGCGAAGCTGAACCTGCTGGGTATTCAGGCCAACGACATCCTCATCAAGGACGTCGTGGTCATCCCGCTGGTGAACCGCTTCCAGGTGGCCTCTGGAAAGAGCAAGGCCCTTCAGGGAACGAACCTGAACCCATGGGACTCAGAGATGTGGAACATCGCGGACTGGTACAAGACGCCGTAAGCGACGACGAACGACGGTGTACGGTAGTGCGGTGGACGACCTCCACCGCACTACCCACACCAGCCTCGATGGGGTGAGGTGCCGGTAGCGTGGGGCGATACATCATTCGGCGGCTACTGATCGCGATCCCGACGTTGCTCGTCATTAGTTTTGTCGTGTACGGGATCCTCGCGCTCGCCCCGGGCGACCCGCTCAGCCAATTCGCGAACAACCCCAACGTGCCGCCCGAAGTCCGCGAGAGGATTCGCGAATCGCTGGGGCTGAATCAGCCCTGGCACATCCGGTACGTGAAGTGGCTCCTGGCGCTCCTCAAGGGCGATTTCGGCTACTCGTTCATGAGCCACCTGCCTGTGGTCAATCTCCTCATCGAGCGGCTCCCAAACACCCTTGCGGTGGTCGGCGTCGCGTACATCCTCGGCATCGCCCTCGCCGTCCCGATCGGGATGATCTCGGCGGTGAAGCGCTACTCGATCTTCGATCACCTCGCGACGACGTTCGCGTTCATCGGTTTCTCGGTTCCGACGTTCTTCACCGGTCTCTTGCTCATCATCCTGTTCAGCATCAACCTGCACTGGTTCCCGTTCATCTACGACTCGACGCTCAAGGTGAAGGACTTTGGATCGTTCATCGATCAGATGAAACAATCGATCATGCCCATCATCGTCCTCGCGCTCTTCGACACGGCCACGCTGGCGCGCTACATCCGCGCGGAGATGCTCGAGCACCTTCCTCTCGACTACGTGCGGACCGCCAGAGGTAAAGGCATCGCCGAGCGTCTCGTGGTAATACGCCACGTTCTCCGCAACAGCCTCATCCCGGTCGTGACCCTGGTCGCCCTCGGTGTTCCCGCGGTGTTCGCCGGCGCGATCGTCACCGAGCAGATCTTCCGCGTCCCGGGGATCGGCGAGCTCCTCATTCGCTCGATCAGCGACAGCGACACCCCGGTGGTCGCGGCGATCGTGTTCCTGTTCGCGATCCTGGTCGTGCTCTTCAACCTGGTCGCCGACGTGCTGTACGCAGTCCTCGACCCCCGGATCAGGTACGCATAGTGGCCACGACCGCCGACGTCCGGAAGATGCCAGTCGCCGCGACGGCGGACATGCTTCGGCCGCCGCGGTCGCTCTGGAAGGACGCCTGGTACCAGTTCCGACGCCACACGCTCGCGATGGCGGGAATGGTGACGCTCATCATCCTGATCCTCGGTACCACGCTCGGACCGTTCGTCTATACGACGCCGATCAATGACATCGACTTCTCGCGCGCGATCGAGGGCCCTTCACCCGCACATCCCTTCGGCACCGACGATCTCGGCCGCGACACGCTCGCCCGAGTGCTCTGGGGCGGCCGCGTTTCGATCGCCGTGGGAATCACCGCCGTCCTCCTCGCGATCAGTCTTGGAACGGCGGTCGGCGCATTCGCGGGCTACTTCGGCCGTCTGGACAACCCGCTCATGCGGGTGACTGACCTCTTCCTGTCGCTCCCGATCCTCCCGCTGCTGCTCATCATCATTTTCCTGTTCCGTGACACCTTGCGAAAGCTCTTCGGACCGGAGATCGGCATCTTCCTCATGATCGTGACGGTCATCGGGATACTGACCTGGATGCCCGTCGCGCGGCTCGTTCGCGCGAACTTCCTGTCGCTCAAGAACAAGGAGTTCGTGGAGGCCGCGCGGACCGTTGGCGCAACCGATGCCCGGATCATCACGAAGCACATCCTGCCGAACGTGCTGAGCTCCGTGCTCGTCGCCGCGACGCTCGGAGTCGGTGGCGCGATCATCCTCGAATCGACGTTGTCGTTCCTCGGCCTGGGCTTTCCATCCGACGTGCCGACGTGGGGACGGCTGCTCTTCGACGCGCAGAACTACCTCGACCTCGCGCCGCACCTCGCACTCTTCCCGGGTCTCGCGATCTTCCTCACCGTTCTCTCCGTCAACTACATCGGTGACGGTCTCCGGGACGCCCTCGATCCTCGCAAGGGCGGCTGAGCCAAGGAAGGCGCGCACCCGTAAGCGCCTCCCGCGGGACTTCTACGCTCGGCCGACGCTCAGAGTGGCGCGCGACCTCCTCGGCAAGGTCCTTACTCTGGAGAGCGCGGGCTCGACGAAGACCGCGCGGATCGTCGAGGTGGAGGCGTACCTTGGCGGTCGCGACCCGGCATCGCACGCATATCGCGGCCCCAC
>JALYLL010000106.1 GCA_030774255.1 Chloroflexota bacterium
GCATGCAAAACGACCAGGCCATGCGGAAGGCGCATGACGTCGTGGCCGAGGCGCACGCGGAGTTCAAGGAGATCTTTGGCCGTGGCGGCGACAGTCCCTTTCTCGACGAGTACATGACCGACGACGCTGAGTACGTGGTCTTCGGCCAGGGCACGCTTGCTCTCCCGATGAAGGTCGCGATCCGGCGACTCCGCAAGGAAGGCCACAAGGTCGGCCTCGTGCGTCTCAAGTGGTTCCGGCCGTTCCCGACGCAGGAGATCGTTAAGAGCCTCTCGCGGTTCAAGGCCGTCGGCGTTATCGACCGCGACTACAGCTTCGGCTCTCCGTACTACGGAGGCGTGCTCTACAACGAAGTTCGTTCGGCGCTCTATTCGCTCGACAGGCGTCCGACGATCGTCGGCTTCATCGCCGGCCTCGGTGGCCGCGAGATCGAGCAGCCCATGGCGACCGATATTTTCGAAAAGACCAAGGCCGCCGCAGATGACATCAAGTCCGGTGACATCTGTCACTGGATCGGCGTAAGGAGCTAAAGATGGCAGTGGAAACGCACGGCACCGGGACACTTCCGCAGATCAAGGGCGTCAAGGACGTCCCCTACGACGAGCTGTTCGTCTCAGGCCACCGCACCTGCCAAGGGTGCGAGTCCGCGCTCGTGATGCGGCACATGGTCAAAGCGTCGGGCCCGCGCACCATCGTGCTCGGCTCGACCGGCTGCATGTACGTGGCGAACACGACCTACTACACGACACCGTGGGTGGTGCCGTGGATGCACACGCAGCTCGGGGCCTCGGGCTCGGCTGCGCTCGGCACCGCGGCCGGTCTCAAGGTGCTGATGCGCAAGGGCAAGATCAAGGACGAGAAAATCAACGTCATCGCGTTCTGCGGTGACGGCGGTGGCGCGGACATGGGCCTCGGCGCGATTTCGGCGACGCTCACGCACAAGGACTACAACTGCCTCATTCTCCTGTACGACAACGAGAGCTACGCGAACACCGACATCCAGCTCTCGAGCCAGACGCCGTACGGCGCGGTGACGACGTTCTCCCCGAGCGGCACTAAGAAACGCCTCATGCACACGCGCTGGAAGAAGAACGTGCCGGGCATGCTCGCTGCGGGACACCCCGAGTCGCGCTACATCGCGGCGGGGTGCGCCGCGTATGCCGTGGATCTCATGAACAAGATCCGCAAGGCGCTCGAGCTCGGCGGGCCGACCTTCGTCCACACCCTTGACCCGTGCCCGAAGGGCTGGGACTACCACCCGCAGTACTCGCAGGAGCTCGGTCACCTCGCCGTCGAGTGCGGGATCTGGCCGCTCTACGAGGTCATCGACGGCGTGTGCAACCTCACCGGTCCCACGCGGCAGATCGCCGAGGGCCGCAAGAAGCGCAAGCCGGTTTACGAGTACCTGAAGCGCCAGGGTCGGTTCGCACATTTCCTCGACGAGGACGTCGAGCACTTCCAGGCGCAGGTCGACAAGATGTGGACCGAGTGGCTCATCCCGGGCGTGATCCCATTCACGATCGCGGCGAAGGACCAGACGATCCTGAAGATCGACAAGAAGCCGCTGCACGAACAGAAGACCGCGTAGCTCGGTCGCAATCTCGAAACACCTGGGGGCCCGGTCGGCGCTGACCGGGCCTCCGTTCGTTTATCCGCACCTATGCTCAGACCGATGTTTTGGCGCGGTCTCGTCGTCGTACTCGCGTCGATTTCGATCGCGTGCGGCGCGGCCGCGACGCTTGCGGAGCCATCGCCCGGCGAGCTCCTGCAGAAGGCGAGCGCCAATCTCACGAACGCCAAGACCGCGCATATCGAGGGGACCGGCAGCTTCGCCATCAGCAGCGGCCTCAGCATCTCGTTCGACTTCAAGCTGAACGGCGACGCGGAGATGCCGGACAAGTCCAGGCTCACCACGCAGATGTCCCTGCTCGGGCAAGCGCTCTCAGTCGACACGATCACGATCGGCGGGCGTACCTTCAGTAAAGGCCTCATGGGCGGGGACTGGACCGAATCGGCCGCGAACGACCCGCAGGGTGCGGTCCTCGATCCGCTGGGGCAGGCCGACCTCACGGCCGTCACCAGCGTTACCGAAGTGGACCGTCCAGAGATCGATGGCCGTAAGACGCGTCACCTGTCGTACGTCATCGACCAGAGCAAGCTCGTCGAGAAGATGAAGGGCTCGGCGTCGGGGACGACGCCGTTGCTCAACGTGACGGGGGCCACCGGGAAGGGCGAGGTCTGGATCCGCACCGACGACAGTCAGATCGTGCGGCAGCTCGTGAAGCTCTCCGTGGATATCGACGGCGGCCTCGGGATCCCGGGCGCGTCACCGGCCACCGGCACGAGCAAATTCGAGATCTCGTTCGACATCAAGTTCACGCACATCGGAGAGCCCATCTCTCCGGCCATCACCGCCCCTCCGACCAACTAGCGCGCCATCGTGCGTCGCGCGCGATACATCCGGACCAGATAGAGACGACGACCGCGCCGTCAAACGGGCGGTCGTTCGTTATTTGCCCCGCCGATACGTTGGCGTCATCGACAAGGAGGGTCAGAAATGAAGAAGCTCGCTCTTGCCATCGGTCTCGGTGCACACATCGTGTTCGGCGCCTCGTCCGGCGCGCTCGCGGCTTACCGCGGGGACAACACCGCGGGTGTGGCCACCAACCGCGAGGCCAGCAGGATCGCCTGGTCGAGACGGGCACGAACGCCCACCTCCTCTTCCTGAACCAGATGCTCTACCCGGACACGACCGTCTGGGACACGGACAACACGTTCGACGGGAACTGCCTCTCGCGGTAGCCCAAATAGACCATCCCGCACAGCCGAAGGTCGGTGGGCCCCGTGGTTCACCGGCCTTCCGCTTTACGTAGGATGCCGCGCATGACCTTTCTCGCAGGACTCATCTGGGGTCTCCTGATCGCCACGGCGACCGTCGCGCTCGAGCACTACGGACCTTCGAGCGACCCACTGCATATAAGCCTCAGGGGGAACGGAGCGATCGCGGCCCCCGTGATCCTCGTGCCGCTCGCGATCTTCTGGGGATGGTCGTGGATCGCGAACGCCTTCGCCGGGCGCAGCGTCGTGCCGATCGCCACCTACACCCTGGCACTCCTACTGGGCGTCAGCCTCATCGGACCGGCGGACGCGTTTTTCTTCCCGCAGAACTCGGCCGAGCTCGGCGTCAATGACTTTCTCGGCGGTCTGTTCCAGGGCTGTCTGTTCGTAGGGTTCGTGGCCGTCGTCGCCGCCCCGATCTACTGGGTGCTCCGGTCGCGGATCGGACAGAGCCGCATCCTTATCTGGCTCTTGTATCTCGTAAGCCTGGCGATCGCCTACATCGTCCCCGGCCTCGGAACGATCGTGGCGGGCGGCGTCATCGCCGGCGTGGCGAGCGGGCATGCCTGGCAGCGACAGGGCGGGCGCACCTTCATCGCGATCATCGTGATCGTGATCATGTTGCTTGCGGTGTTCGGCATCCCGTACCTGGTCGCGAACGGCCTTTCGGCCCCGCGCGTCTAACTGCTCGCGGGTTCGCTCGGCGCGGGCGCCGGGGTCGGTGCTTGTGCCGGTGCCGGAGGCGGAGGAGGAACATCGCGACGCGGGAACGGTGCACCCGCCGGACGGAACTCGCCAGATGGACGGTACGGGGGACGCTCCGGCTTCGGCGGCGGCGGACCCCCTGCCATCGCCCGGGCCTGCGGCGACATGAGTCCGCGCACGTGATCGGCGGTGTACGGGAGCATCGCCATGAGGCGCGCCCTCTTGAGCGCGGTGGTCAGCATGCGTTGGTGCTTCGCGCACGTGCCGCTCTTGCGGCGCGGGTCGATCTTGCCGCGGTCACTGATGAAGCGGCGGATGCGACCGACGTCCTTGTAGTCGATCTTCTGGACCTTATCGACGCAGAACGTGCAGACCTTCCGGCGCGGTCGACGAAGGCCGGGAGGCCCGCCGTAGCGGCCGCCCGATCCGCCCGATCCGCCGGATGGTCCGTCGCGCCGCGGCCCACGTGGGGGGCCGGAGCGCGGACCGCTGTCGGAAATCTCTTGGCTCATCGTTCGCTCCTAGAAAGGAATCTCGTCAGGATCGAAGCTCTTCTCGGCGTCGGGTCCGCGCGACGGCGCGGTGTTGGCGGCGGCGTCGCCGCCCATACCGCCCTCGCGGTCCCGTCTGGCGTCGAGCATCTGGAAGTCACTCGCGCTGATGTCGAGGCTGAGACGCTCCTTGCCCTCGCGGTCCGTGTACGTCCGCGGTGTGAAACGCCCCTCGATGTACACGAGGCGGCCCTTCTGGACCCACTGCTGCGCGCGCTCGGCGAGCGTCGACCAGCAGCTGACGCGGTACCAGTCGGTCTGCT
This sequence comes from Chloroflexota bacterium, assembly GCA_030774255.1. Classification (GTDB taxonomy): domain Bacteria; phylum Chloroflexota; class Limnocylindria; order P2-11E; family P2-11E; genus 3-1-20CM-2-70-9. Next base: position 4,358 of record JALYLL010000106.1, read on the forward strand.
CCTGGCGGTCTTCGGCCTTGCCGGTCACGCGGTTGACGGCGACGCTGAACTCGCAGACCGGACGACCGTTCGGGGTCATCCGGAGCTCCGGGTCGCGTCCGACGTTGCCGATGATGACGATCTTGCTTACTGAAGCCATGTCATTCGTCCCTTCTCACTACGAGGTGGCGCAGGATATCTTCCGTGAGCCGTATGGTGCGCTCGAGCTCGCGCGCCTGCGTCGTCGGGAGAGAAAATTCGACGACGCCGTACTGGCCATCACGGTGGTGGGCGACCTCGTAGGCGAGCCGGCGCTTCTGGTTGGGTACGACCTTCTCGACCTTGCCGCCGAGGGTGGTGATGGTCTGCTGAATGCGCTCGCTCACCGCGCCAAGACGCTCTTCGTCGAGGCTGGGGGGGCAGAGATACATGAGCTCGTACGGTCGCATCAGGTGATAGTTCCTTTCCCTGGGCTTGCCGCGGGCCTTTGGTCCGGGGCGAAAAGGCGACACGTCCAGAAGACGCGCCGGTATGAAGTAGAACCAGTGTATGGGACGGAGCAGCAGAATGCATCGCTCTAAAGGAGAGCGGCCGGGGCTTGATTGACTGACGTTCTCCCCGATGGAACTCGGGAATGTGAGCGCTGCGGCCTGCCGATGATGCCGGTGGCCGAGAGCGATGGCTTGGTCACGCTCGAGTGCGCCAACCGCCATCGCCACACCATCCCGTTACCCTCTGACCGCGAGGCGCGCGAGCGGGTCCGCACGTGGGTCAGGCGCCGCGGCGCGCAGCTTCACGTCCAGCACGAGCGCTGGGAGGCCGAGGAGGAAGAGCGGAAGGCGATGGAGAAAATGCAGCCGAGGCTGATCCGCCCGTCCGATCGCCATCAGCAGACCGGACAGACCGCGGGAATGATCCGCGAGGAGGCCGTTCACACCGAAGGGATGTGGGCCGGAGTGGTGCGGACCGAAGCTGGCCGCTCATCCAGCTGGCATCACCACGGCACCCACGAATCAGTCATCTATGTGATCAGCGGTCAGGTCCATGTTGAGTGCGGACCTGGCGGAACGACGAAGTTCCACGCACGCGCAGGGGACTGCATCTACCTGCCCCCGGGGGAGATCCACCGCGAGGGAAATGACGGGCTCGAAGAATCGGAGATCGTGGTCGTCCGCTCCGGCAGCGGAGAGCTCGTGGTCAACGTGGCGGGCCCCGCGGCCTAACGTTCTTGTCGGTGCCGGAGGAGGGACTCGAACCCTCATAGGGCTTGCGCCCAGGCTGATCTTAAGTCAGCTGCGTAAACCGATTTCGCCACTCCGGCATCCTCTAAGAATACGGAACGGTCAGCGATCCAGGAAGGCCGCGGCGTGTTTCTTCGGCGCGACCGCGAGATAGGCGTCGCGGATCACGCGCTCGACGTCGTCCCAGTCCGGGTCGCGATCCAGACGCACGCCGATCCAACCGCGGAAGCCGACGTACGGCGGAACGAAATACTGGTCCGGCTGCGCTTTCACAAGACCGTCGCGCAACCCCGGCGGGCAGGCGCACCACAGCGCGAGACGGCCATCATCGTGATGGTTATCCATGTAGTTCACGAAGCAGACCTTGTTGCGGACGAAGAAGCTTGGCGCTCCGTGGCTCTCGCGTTCCGTCGTTTCAGGAAGCGATAGACACATCTTGCGGACCCGGGCCAGCGGCGAAGACGCGATCCGCGGCATTCGGCGAGACTAATCCGACCACGCACCGAGGAGAACGACCTGACCGATAACCCCACCCGCTTCGTGATCATCGGCAACGGCGCGGCCGGAACGTACGCCGCGGAGCAGCTGCGCAAGCTCGACGCGGCGGCCGAAATCGTGATGATCGACGACGAGCCGTACACCCTCTACAACCGCGTGTCGCTGCCGCGGTACCTGCGCGGCGTGCTGCTCGAGCAGCGCGTCTACGTCCGGGACATGGAGTGGCACACGAAGAATCGGATCGACCTGCGTCTCGAGACCAAGGTCGACCAGGTGAGCTTCGACGAGAAAACCATCCATATGGAGCCGGGTGGAGAGATCCGCTATGACCGCCTCCTCATCGCGACCGGTGGCCGTCCGAATCCGCTCCGCGCGCCAGGGGCTGAGGGCGCGCCTTACCTCTTCAACTTTCAGTACTTCGACGAGGCGAAGGGAATGGTCGCGCGCATCCCGGAGTCGAAAGTCGCGGTCGTCCTCGGCGGGTCGTTCATCGGGTACGAACTGACCGAGGCATTCGCCCATCGCGGCCTCGAGACCCACTGGCTGATGCGCGGTCCGTGGTTCCTTCGGCGCGCCCTCGACGAAGAGGGCGGCAAGGTGATCACCCTTCTCGCCCAGGACGCAGGGGTCCACCTTCACTACGACGAGGCGATCGACAAGCTCGAGCGGTCGAACGGCCAGCTCAAGGTCCTCGGCACCAAAGGCTTCAGTGCGACGGCCGACATGGTGGGCGTGGGGCTCGGTCTCACGATGAACATCGACATCTTCGAAGGCACGGGCCTCGAGACGAACGTCGGCGTGAAGACGAACGAGTTCCTCGAGACGAACATGCCCGACGTCTGGGCCGGGGGCGACGTCGCCGAGTTCTACGACGTCGTCTCCCAGCGCCATCACCGCATGGGCACGTGGGATAACTCACTCAACCACGGGCGCCACGTCGCGAAGAACATGCTCGGCGC
>JALYLL010000107.1 GCA_030774255.1 Chloroflexota bacterium
GTCTCGGGATACCTCGTCTCGAGCCCCGAGGAGTGCGCCGCACGATGTCTCGACCTGTTGCGCGATCCCGCACTCCGGAAGCGCATGGCCGCAGCGGGGCGCGAGCACGTGCGCGAGAACTTCCTGATCACTCGTGATCTGCGCGATCAGCTCGAGCTCATCACGACCCTCGCGAAGGTGTCCTCCCGGGGGAGCTGACCGGGTAGCGTTGCTTCGTGAAAGCATCCGCCATGTTCGCTCTCTGCCTGGCCCTCAGCGGCTGCGCGGCACCGGCCGCACCGGTGATTCCGTCCGCAACGCAGGCTTCGCCGCCCCTCAAGCCATTCAACGTCGTTCTCCTCGGCGACAGCATCGCCGAGGGCATCGGCGCCACCACCGACTCCACGCGCTGGTGGATCCGCGTGCAGAATTCGCTGAGAGCGGCGGTGCCCGAGCGTTCGATCGTGTTCAAGAACGCAGCGATCGCCGGCACCGGCCTCGACGATCTGGAGCGAACGGCGGCGACGGCGAGCCCGCTCGCGTACCAGGTCGCCGTCATCATCGAAGGGGGCAATGACCAGGTCGACGATGGCGCCTGGCTATCACGGTACGGGGCCGTGATCAGTGGACTGGAGGCGAAGGGGATCGTTGTGGTCGTCGGGACGTACCCGCCCGCCCTGAGAGCCGGCGCATTCGCGCCCGCGGGACGGAACACCCTCATTCGACCGTTCGCCGGACCGAAACGGCCGCTCCTCGACTTCGAGCAACGGTGGCGGCAGGCTGGCCCGGTCACGGCGGCTCCCTGGTATTCCGACGAAGTCCACGCGAACGACGCCGGCCAAGCGATCGAGGCGGAAATCGCGCTCGCCGTATTTCTCGTCCTAGCCCGTACATGAGCGACGCCGACTTCGTCATCGACCCCGACATCCGCGTCGCGCGAACCCTGCCCGCGCGGGTCTACTCCGATCCCGAGATCTTCGAGCTCCAGCGCGACCGCATCTTTGCGCGCACGTGGCACTACGCCGGTCACGACGACCTCGTGAAGGTCGCGGGGCAGGTCCATCCGTTCACGCTGCTCCCCGGTGCGCTCGACGAGCCACTTCTTCTCACGCGGGACCAGAAAGATCAGGTGCACTGCGTTTCGAACGTGTGCACGCATCGCGGGACGCTCGTCGTCGAAGGCCCGGGTCACGAGCAGCAGCTGCGTTGCCGGTACCACGGCCGCCGTTTCACGTTGGACGGACGGTTCCACTCGATGCCGGAATTCGAGCAGACCGCGAACTTTCCGTCGCCATCGGATGACCTCCCGAAAGTCTCGCTCGGTACCTGGACACGGTTCCTCATGGTCTCGCTCGCGCCCGCGATGCTTTTCGACGACCTCGTTGCGCCAATGCGCGCCCGGCTCGACACGCTGCCGTTCCGTGAGCTCGTCTACGACGCGGGTGGTGCGCGCGATTACTTCGTGAACGCGAACTGGGCTCTGTACCTCGACAACTACCTCGAGGGCTTCCACATCCCGTACGTGCACTCGAGCCTCGCGACGACGCTCGACTACGGCGAGTACGCCGTCGAGCTCGAGCGCTACTCGGTGCTGCAGCTCGGCATCGCGAAGCAGGGCGAGCCGTCATTCGCGCTTCCGACGAGCCATCGCGACCTTGGGCGACACGTCGCCGCGTACTACTTCTGGCTGTTCCCGACGACGATGTTCAACCTGTACCCGTGGGGCGTCTCGGTGAACGTGGTGACCCCGCTCGCCGTCGACCGGACCCGCATCTCGTTCCTCCCGTTCGTGTGGGATGCGACCAAGCGCGACGCCGGCGCGGGCGCGGGACTCGATCGTGTCGAGCGTGAGGACGAGGCCGTCGTCGAGTCCGTTCAGCGGGGCGTCCGCTCGCGGCTCTACGATCGCGGCCGCTACTCACCCGCGCGCGAGGGAGGAGTGCATCACTTCCACAGACTTCTCGCTGAGTTCCTGTCGTTGTCATAGCGCGATACGTGGGGAGGTTTGACATGAGCGCAGTGATCGCAGGGCGATTTACGGCAGCAGTCGAAGGTCCGTTCGTCGTGTTCATCATCGGGTTCCGTGTGAACAAGTTCTTCGCGTTCCGCAAGTGGTGGCCGGTCGCGAGCGCGATGCAGCCGATGATCGAGAGCCTGAGTCGCGATCCGGCGAAGGGATTCCTGGCGGCCGAGACGTTCGTCTACTGGCCAGGCGCTGCGCTGGTGCAGTACTGGCGCAGCTTCGAGGACCTCGACCGGTTCGCGCGCGATCCGGGCGATCCTCACCTCGAGGCCTGGCGCCGCTTCAATCGCGCGATCGGCACAGACGGCTCGGTCGGGATCTGGCACGAGTCGTATCTCGTGGAGGCCGGCCGCTACGAGTCCGTTTACAACAACATGCCGCGCTTCGGGCTCGCGCGGGCCGGCGAGCACGTGCCCGCGACCGGCCGCCGCGAGACCGCGCGACAGCGTCTCGGCCTCGAAGGTGAGGCTACCGTCCCCACGCCGGCACAGCCGGCGTAGCCCCGGCGCGATGCACCGCAAGATCCGATTCGCGACGCAGAGCGGCGGGCAGCCGACGGGCGCGGAGTGGCTGGCGCGCGCGAAGCGCCTCGAGGACATCGGGTACGCGACGATCTCGATGCCCGATCACATGGTGGGCGGCGCGTGGAGCAACATGCCGGCGCTCGGCGCGGCCGCGGCCGTCACGACCACGCTCCGTCTCGGCAACCTCGTGCTCGACAACGACTTCCGCAACCCGGTGGTGCTCGCGCGAGAGTTCGCGACGCTCGACGTCATCTCCAACGGCCGCGTCGAGATCGGGCTCGGTGCAGGCTGGTTCGACCGCGACTACCACAGCACGGGCGTCCCGTTCGAGCGCGGGCGGGTCCGCGTCGCGCGACTCGCCGAGGCGGTGACGCTCATGAAGCGCGTCCTCACCGAGGACGAGGTGAGCTTCGAGGGGACGTATTACCGCACGGTGAAGTCGGAGTGCCGGCCGAAGACGGTGCAGCAGCCGCGACCGCCGATCCTCATTGCGGCGGGCGGTCCCCAAATCCTCGAGCTCGCCGGACGCGAGGCCGAGATCGTCGCGGTCATACCGCCCGGAGCGGGAGTGCGCCCGCCCGGTCCCGACGACGTCGCGGCCGCCGGCGTCCGCAGGCAGCTGGATGTGGTTCGCCAGGCCGCGGGCGCGCGCTTCGATGAGATCGAGCTCAGCTGTTTTCTCGACGTCGTTCTCACCGACGAGCGTGACAAGACGATCTCCGAGCTCGCGGAAAAAGCGAAGGTCGATCCGGCTGTGGTCGGATCTTCCGTCTATCGCCCCATCGGGACACTCGACCAGGTACGCGAACACATCGTCCGCGTCCGGCGCGAGACCGGCATCACCTACTTCTGTCTGCGCGGGCCGCATGTCGAAGAGCTCGCTCCGGTGGTCAGGGACCTGTCCGGTACCTGAGCGCTCACTCGGCCGCCTAGACTTCGGCCATGGCAGACATCGCGATCGTGGCGCTCATCGTCCTGGGCGCAGTCATCGGATTTTCCAAGGGCTTCGTGCTGCCGCTCGTGGCCGCGGGCGGCGCGCTCTTCACGATGGCGTTCCTCTTCGCCGGTCCCGCGAACGGGGCGCTTCCGTCCGGTACGGCCGGCCTTGGGGCGGGCGCGATCGCCCTCGGAGTGGGCGCGACGCTCTTCGCCCGCGTGGGGATGATGCTTGCCGGCCTGATCCACCGTTTCGGCTTCCTGCAGAAGATCGACAAGGTGCTCGGCATACCGATCGGGATGGCGACCGCGGCGATCGCGCTCTACGTCGCGTTGCTCGGAACGCTCACGCTGGACGCCTGGCTCGATCCACTGCATGGAAAGGCGGCGATCGGGACACAGGAGATCGCCGCGCTCCAGACCATTGCCAAGGCGAACCCGACCCTCTCCATATTCGCGAATCCGACCATGCTGCAGGCGCTTCTGGAGAGCGCCGCGGCGAAGGGTCCGGTGTCAGACGCAGAGCTTTCGCAGGCCGATGCGGCGCTGGGTTTCTACGAGCAGAAGGTCCGGCCGGAGCTCCTTGTGAGCAAGCTGATCCCGGTCTTCCTCGCGGTCGGCGAAAAGCTGCCGGTCATCGGACGTCCCGCGACGCTCCCGATCGACTAACGATCGGTCTCGAACTCCCACTCGTCCACGACATCGCTTCCGGCGACCGAGAGCTCGAACCGCACGCGATAACGCCCGCCCGCGGGTAGCGGAGCCGTCGGGACGACGCCGGCGTAGTCGCGTTCGTAGATCTGCGGAATGACCGAGACCGCGACGTCCCGCCCGCTCGCATCGGTCAGCTTCGCGCTTTTCAGATCGACGGCCAGCGCGTTCGAGTACACGACCATCACCGGATAGCCGACCGGGCGCGCCGCGCCGGCGGGCAGCGCGTCGGGAGTCTCGTCGCCGGCCCAGGAACCCGCCACGCGCTGGCCAGCCGCGGGCGCGCGGACGCGCTCGGGTGCGGGGGCCGCGAAGTCGAACACGAGGACGCCGACCGTTGCGGTGTGGCCCCCGATCTCGGCGTGCCCCCATCCGGCAACGGCCGTGTGCGGATGCATGAGCCCGAGGCGGTGGTACGGAAGATCCCACAGAAAACGCACGTCCTCGGTCCCTGAGTCCGACGACGCCGCCACCTCGCTCGCCGTGGCATCCGCGTAGCCCTGAGCGGCGAGGCGGTCGCGGACGGACACGCCGGTGAACCCGGGCTGTCCCGCTGTCTCGTCGTGACCGATGGCGCCGGCGCGCGCCAGGTACTCGGCGTGATGCTGTGCCGCGGCCGTCACGCGTTCATCGGCCCGCACCGCAGGCGCGCCGATCGCTGTGCGAAGCTGGTTGTGCACGCGCAGCATCTCCGCCGCGTCGTTCGACTTCGGACCGCTCGGCGATGCGGCCGCGGACGACGCCGAGCTCGGTGACGCCGTCGCGACGGGACTCGCCGAGACCGCGGCCGCGTTCGCGGACGCGTTCGACGCGGGCGTTCCCGCCGGGTCGATCCGGGCATGCGGGCTCGCGACGAATCCCGCGAGCGCCACACCGACTGCGAGAAGGGCGACGAGTGCGAACGGAGCGAGGGCCAAGAGCGATCCGCGTCCCATGGATCGCATTTTCATCGAACACAACACTTGCGCGGCATCAAACGCCACGCAAAGACGATGCAGAGACACAACCCGCGGTTGACGGCCGACCCCGCGCGCCCCGATGCTGATGTTCCCCAGCACGCGTCGGTGACATCTCGCGCGCAACTAAAGAGGTGAGTGCGATCAGGGAGCCAAGGGCGGCCAAATCCTTCCGCGCCGCCGCCGACCGCATCGTTCGACAGGAATCGGCGATGCCGTCCGTCGTCAGCCGTTTGCTCACTCCGTCGATCGCCACGACGGCGCGGATCGCCGGAGATACCGACGAGTGGTCCGTCAGGCTCGGGGCACTCGCGACCCTCGGTCAATACGACGCCCTGACGTTCCTGGTCGATGGCGCCGCGCGCCGCAGCGGCCACAACATCGTCGACGATCCCCTCGGTGACGATGCGACACGCGTCGCTGTCGAAGAGACGCGGCGGAGCGGCGCGACGGTGCAGACGCAGACGACGATCCGCCTGGCCGATGATCGCGTCGCGGCCGCGGCGATGATCGCCCCGCTCGTTGCGACCGAGACGGTCGCGGGCGTGCTCGTCG
>JALYLL010000108.1 GCA_030774255.1 Chloroflexota bacterium
CCGGCGTCGCCCGCACGGCGATCGACGGTGATCGTGCCTCCCTCTTCGACCCGGTAGCTTCGGGTGCCGCTACGGACGACCGCGTACACGGATTCTGGACCTCTCCGAACAGAAAAAGTCGCCGCGCGGCGTGCGCGACGTAATGAAAAGTATAGCGGACGGCCGTCCCGGGACGGCCATCCGCCATAGATGCTCGCTAGGCCGGCGAAGGCGCGCGCATGGCCGCTGGAGCGTTCGAAAGCCGCATCGAGAAGGTCGCGATGCCGAGCAGGGCCGCCAGACCCATGATCGGCGCGACGAAGGAAACCGGGTGCGTGAACGGCTTCGCACCCTCACCCGTTCCGGCGAGGATGAGGACCGCAAGGAAGGCGGCCGCACCGATATTCAGACCCCAGAAGATGACGTTGTCCGCCCATGGCCACGCACGCGGCCGATCCGCGCTCGCCACCAAGATCGCCCCGAAAAGCGTGTTCGTCATGACTCCGATGAAGAACGCGTGGTCCAGCGCGTGAAGTAGTCCGACTGAAACCTTCGTCTGATCCCCCTGCGCCGCGATGAACTGCTGGACAAGGATCACCTCGAGAATCACGCCGAACGCGAGGAAACCGACCGCGATGGCAATGTGGCGTGTCCCCGAGGCGGTGGTCCAAGGAGCGCCGATGGCCGCCCGGCCGAAACGGACTGCGATGATCACGATCCCGACCAGCGTGAGCAGTGTCGCGATGCCAGGAAGCGCCTGTGCGAGCTGCGGTCCCAACGCGCTTGACAGAAGGAGACTCACCGAAAGCAGCAAACCGCCGACGAAGAGAAATCCGATCTGGACGAGACCGGCAGTGGTTCGCTTTCCTCCGCCGGTAAGCTGCCACTCGGCGACGCCCGCCGCGACCAGGACCAGGTACCCGCCGATCTGCGCGGTGGCGTGCCCACCAACGAGATCGGCGTTCGTCGGAAGGCTGTTACCGGTGCCGAGGATGATCTGCACGATCACACCGAGCGTCGACCCGATGACGAGCGTGGTGAGACCAAAGATCACCGACAGTCTCGGGATGTCAAGCCGGCCAAAGCCCTCGGCCATCCCTCGCGACACGGCGAACCACCACCAGTAGAGGACGACGATGAGCTCGATCGACCCGAAGACGGCGCGTGCCTGGAAGTTGCCAGACCAGAACGCGAGGACGTACGCCGCGGTCGCGAGCGCGCTGAGCATCACATTGCGTCCGAGCGTGCCGTTCGATCCACCGCCGAAGATCCAGACGGCGACGCCGATCACGCCCATGGTGATCCAACCAAGCGTGCCTGAGTGCAGGTGCGTGAGCAGCGTGTTGCGGTCGAGCGCCCCGAAGAGCTGTGTCGCGTTTGCGAGGCCCAAAAGCGCCGTGAGCGTGAAGATGATCAGGCCGTACTGAAAGGCCCGCGCGGAAGCCGCAGGAGCCGCCATATCAACGTCCCTCCCCTTTGCGGTGGGGAGGTTAGCGCGCCCGGGAGTCGAGTGCGACGACCTGCACGTTCTCTGGGAGTGAACCTCGGGTGACCGAGAGCTTCGGCACGGGCGTCAGCTCCTTTACGCCGAGCTCGTGCAGGAGCCTGTCGAACGAGGCGTGCGCGTCCTTCTTGTCGGGGTCGTACGACATCGGCACGACCACCTTGGGCTCGAGCTGGTGGATGACCTCGGCGGCCTTCGCGGCTGTGAGGTTGATCTCGCCGCCGGAGATCGGGACCAGCACGATGTCCACGTCGCCGAGACGCTCCAGATCGGCGGCGGGGAGCTCGTGCCCGAGGTCGCCAAGGTGGCAGATGACGAGGTCGTCCAGGCGGATCGCGAACACTGTGTTCCGCCCCCGGACCGAGCCCTTGGAGTCGTCGTGGAAGGTCCCGATGCCAGTCACGAGTACCTCGTGGACCTCGTACTCGCCTGGGCCGCGCAGCACTACAGGCTCGCCGCCGACCGACTTGAGACTCGAATGGCCCGGGTGCTCGTGCGAGATGGTCACGATGGCGGCCTCGGTCTTGGAGATGGCGTGGCCAGACTTGGGGTCGGGCGGATCCGCCAGCACGACACCTTCGCGCCCGCGCATGCGAAAACAAGCGTGACCGAGCCAGGTCAGGTCCATGGAGCGGGCCGAGAATACGCGAAACACCGCGACGGCTGGCGCCTCTCATGACCCTCTTAGGCGCGACCTTTATCTATAAGGGGCGTATGAGGCGAAGAATCGGGGGCTTGGGCGGTGGCGCCGCGTAGCTCTGAGGGACCTGGAGGAAGCTGGCGATGACCGTGTTCAGAGGGATTCTGATGACCTGGCCGGGCCGGCTCTTCGCCGTCGTTCTGGTCGGGTTGATCGCGGGCGGCGCGGTCTTCGTCTCCCGCGCGAACGCCCCGGCCGCGAAGACGGAGCTCCGCACGCAGGCAGTGACGAAGGGCTCGGTCATACAGAGCGTCGCCGTGGCGGGATCCGTCGCGGCATCGAATCAGACAAAGATGACGTTCAAGAGCGCCGGCAAGATCGCAGCGCTCTACGTCTCCGTGGGGCAGCAGGTGACCGCGGGCCAGCCGCTCGCGAAGCTCGACACGACGGATCTCGAGACCGCCCTCGCCCAGGCGCAGGCGAATCTCGTGACCGCGCAGAACAACTACAACCGCACCGCGTCCGGGACGAATGACTCGCAGAAGGCTCTGAACCAGACGCGGCAGCAGGCCGCGCAGGATCTGGCGACGGCCCAGGCCGCGCTCAACAAGATCACCACCAACTACGGATCCGCGAAATCGAACTTCGGCTCGTACACCGACAGCGCCATCACCGGTATTTCGAGCTTCCAGGACAGCCTCAACACCATCCAGTCGCAGATCGACGCTCTCATCGCGGAGATGAGCTTGATCGTCGGCGGCGGCGATACCGGCGACCTCCGCAACGCTCTGAACGCGATCAGCGCGGCGAAGTCTCCGGCCCTGCAGAACGCTCAGGCAAACTCCCTGACCCTGCTCTCACCGGCGCTCGCGGACT
>JALYLL010000109.1 GCA_030774255.1 Chloroflexota bacterium
CTCGTCGGACAGGACGGCAAGGTCAGTCTCATGGGGATCTTCCGCAACATTTCGGTGAGCGGGCTGCCGGCCCAGCATCCGCGGATGTTCGTCGTGGCGATCCTCGGGCTAGAGGTCGGCGCGCATACCGTGAAGGTCCGGCTTCTGCGGCCGGACGGGCAGCAGGCCATGCCGAACCCGCCGGAGATCTCCGTTCACGCCGTGGCCGGACAGGACGTGAACGTGATCGTGGAATTGAACAACATGAGCTTCACCAGCTACGGAACCCACAAGTTCGACCTGGAGGTCGACGGCACTTCGATCGGGGGCTTGCCGGTCGCGATCGTCCAGATGCAACAGCAGCAACAGGGCCGCCGCACGAATTGACGACAGGCTGTCGTCAAAAATGACGACAGCATTGATGCATTGCGCGTCTAGGCACGACGCACCATGCGGCTCAACCTCCGGGCATCCGCAAACCGGTCCTCATCCTCCTCGCGATCGCGGTGGTCGCCGTCCTCGCTCTGGCCCTAGCGCGCCTGCATGGCGGAGAAGGTCAGGCGGTCGCAGTCGTCGAGGACACCCCAGCGCCAACCCGGTCGCCGGAGCCGCTTCTCGTCGTGGACGTCACGGGCGCGGTCGCCCATCCCGGGGTCTACCGGCTGGCAGCGGGCTCGCGGACCGTGGACGCTCTTCTCGCGGCGGGCGGAATGACCGGAGACGCCGACCTCGACGCGCTCAACAAGGCGGCCCCGATCCGTGACGGCCAGCGCATCTATGTGCCACGCCCGGGGGAGATCATCCCCGCGGGAAGCGGAGGCAGCGACGCCCAGCTCAAGATCGACGTAAACCACGCGACCGCCGCGGAGCTGGAGGCGCTCCCGGGTATCGGGCCCACAACGGCTGCGCGGATCGTCCGTTCGCGAGGCGGTCATCCCTTCGCGCGGATCGAGGAGCTGCAGACACGTGGCCTGGTGACCGCCCGCATCTTCGCCGACATAAGGGACTTGGTCACGACGCGGTGACTCCGGTCCTGAGGGCGCCCCTTCTCCCCGCGGCGGCGGGCGCGGTGTGCATCGCTCTCGCAGTGCAGCTCTCTCCGCTCGGCGGGATCATCGTGGCGGTACTGCTCGCCGGCGTCTTCGCGACTCTCGCGGTCGCAAGCGCCGATCGCGTGCGCCGACTCTGCTGGTGCGCGGCGGCGCTCGTCGCCGGAGTCTCTGCCCTAGCCACGATCTTGGGACCGCTCCCAGGGTTTGACCTGCGCCACGCGGGTCCGCTCGACGGGCTCCGCGAAGCCCTCGCGGAGCCTCTGCGCCGACTGATCCCGGAGCCCGAGGGTGGCATCGTGCGTGGGATCGTTCTCGGCGAGCGTGCCGCGGTCGACGCCGATCTCGCGACCGCCTTCGCGCGAAGTGGCACTTCGCACCTGCTCGCGATATCCGGTTTCAACATGACCCTCGTCGCGACGGGGGTCGCGATCCTCGCGCGTGGTCGCCTGCGCCCGGCAATCACGGCCTTGCTGACCGTCTCGTGCGTCCTCGCGTACAGCGTCCTGGTCGGACTCGCGCCGAGCGTCGCGCGGGCGGCAGTCATGGCTGCCGTGGCGTCCCTCGGTCTTGCCTTCGGGCGCCGACCGGCCACTGACAACGCGCTCGCGCTTGCGGTCGCGACGATGGTCGGGATCGACGCGTCCGCGATCGGCGACGTTGGTTTTCTGTTGTCGGCGACGGCGACCGGCGGTCTCCTCTACCTCGGCGATCCCATATCGCGTCGTCTCGCCTTCTTGCCGGGCGCGATCCGGCAGGGCCTCGCGACGACGCTCGCGGCCACTCTGCCGACCATTCCCATCATCGCGGCGGTCTTCGGTCGGGTCTCGCTCGTCTCGCCGCTCGCGAATCTCGTCGCGGTGCCCCTGTTTCCACCGCTGATGCTCGCCGGCGCCGCGACCGCTGCGCTTGGCACCCTGTCGCTCGATCTGGCGCAGGTGCCTTGTCTCCTTGCGTACGCCCTCGCGCTCCTGTTGCGGATCGTTGTCGAGACATCGGCGGCGCTCCCGCTCGCCTCGCTCGCCGTTCCCGACGGTCCGCTTGCTGGGCTCGGGTATGCCGTGCTGGTCGCGGTTGCCCTATTTCGCGGCCCCGCCGCGATGACGCGTCTGGCGCCCGCCATCCGCGGACGAATGCGATGGCCACGCGGTCTACGCGTTGGGGTCGTTCCAAGACCCGACCTCGCGCGTCGAGCGCTGTGGTCGAGCGCTGCCGTGGCGCTCGTCCTGGTCGCCGGGAGCGCGGCCGCGATCCTTTGGCCGACACCTTCGGGGATGCGCGTGCGCGCGCTCGACGTCGGACAGGGCGACGCTTACCTCGTCGAGTTCGATGGCCGAACGCTCCTTGTCGACGGCGGACCCGACCCGGCCCGGCTCCTCGCCGAGCTCGGCGCGAGCCTTCCTCCCTGGCATCGCCGGATCGACGTCATCGCGCTGACGCACGCGCACGCCGATCACGCCGACGGTCTGCTGGGCGTCCTCGAGCGGTACGAGGTCGGTCTCGCGATCGAACCTGTCGGCTTGAACGCAGGCACCGTCGCCACAGCCTGGGCAGACCGCATCGCGCGCGCGCATGTCCCGCGGCGCGCCGTCTCCGCGGGTACGCGGATGCGTGTCGGTGACGCGACGCTCGCGGTGCTCGCCCCGGACGGCGATCCGCGTGTCGATGTCCCATCGCTCGTGCTCCGCCTTGAGCGCGGCCCGTTCTCGATGCTGTTCATGGGCGATGCGACCGAACAGGCCCAGGCCGATCTTCTCCTCAGCCCGGGATCGCTTGGCGCTCGCGTCTATGTTCCGCCGCATCACGGTGCTGCCAGCACATATGCCGTGCGACTCGTCGAGGCGGTTCGCCCGAGCGCCGCGGTCATCTCCGTAGGCGCGCAGAACCGGTATGGTCATCCCACGCCCGAGACGCTCGCGGCGCTCGGCCGAGTCCCCACATACCGGACCGACCGCGACGGCACGGTGGAGCTCGATCAAGATGGCAGTGCCCAGCTCGTCGTCCGTACCCACGCGAATGGTCTTCCTCCTCCACGGGGAGGATCCCTTCCGCACGCGCCTCCGGCTCGGTGAGCTCGCCGCGGCGCTCCTGGCTGGCACGCCGGCGGGACCGACCGACCTTTCGACAAAGGTCGAACCACGTCTTGGCGCGCTTCTCGGGATCACCCGGCACGACGCCCGGTTCGACACGCCCGGCGCGATCATGCTGTCGGGCCAGGCGCAGGGCCTCTTCGACGCCGTCGACGAGGCTCGCGTCGTGATCGTCGACCACGCCGAAGCCCTCAAGGATCTCGACCTGATCGCCTCGTTCCCGCGCGAAGCCGCGCTCGTGCTTGTCGCTGTCGAGCGCATTGCGGCGGGACGCTCGCGGCGCGGGTCGCAACGAAGCAAGACACCGAACATACCCGCAGCGAATCTGCTCGAAGCCGTCGAGCTCGCCGGAGGATCCGTCGAGCGAATCGAGCGTCTCGCGCCGGTCGACGTCCCTGGTTGGATCTCCGCGCGAGCGCGCGTTCATGGCATCAAGCTCGACTCGGAAGCTGTCGCGACGCTCGCGTCGGCGGCGGGAAGCGACACCGAGCGCATCGAACAGGAGATCAAGAAGCTCGGCGCGTACGCTGGCAACGCGACCGTGACCGCCGGCGACGTGCGGACCCTCGTGAGCGGTGCGATCGAAGCGGACGTGTTCGAGCTCACGCAGGCGGTCGTCCGGAAGGACGCCCGAACCGCTGTGGCCACACTCGAGCGTCTTCTGGCTGATGGCAACGCGGTCCAACAGATCCTTGCGCTGCTCCTGTGGCAGTTCCGAGTGCTGCTGTTCGCATCGGCGATGCGCACGAATGCCGACGCCGAGCGGATGGCCAAGGCGATCCGTTCGAGTCCATATGCGATACAGCGCGCCACCGCATTCGCGCGTCGCGTCACTCGTGCGGACGTCGTTCGCGCGTACGAGGCGATCTATGCAGCGGACCAGGTCATCAAGACGGGACGCGCTGAGTCCGACGTCGCCGCGCTGACGCTTTGCGTGCTCGACCTATGCGGCGTCGCGAACGCGGACCTGCGCGACATGCTGCTCGTCGAGGCGCCGCGCCGCTAGCGCTTGGTCGCGGCCTCTTCGGCCGTATTCGGGACGGGCTTCGCTTCCTGCGTCTTGCGGTACCCGCTTCGCTCGTCGGGCTGCGCTCGTGCGCCACCGTCAGCTTTGCTGCCGCTGGCCGCCCTCGCTTGCCTGTAGTCCTCGAGGAACTTCTTCTGCCCGGCCGCAGTGAGGGGATGCTCGAACAGCATTT
Source organism: Chloroflexota bacterium (assembly GCA_030774255.1). Classification (GTDB taxonomy): domain Bacteria; phylum Chloroflexota; class Limnocylindria; order P2-11E; family P2-11E; genus 3-1-20CM-2-70-9. The sequence goes on from JALYLL010000109.1 coordinate 4,318, forward strand.
TGAGCACGCCGAACGGCATCGTGGCTATGTCCGCGCCGGCGAGTGCCGCTTGCGTGACGTGCATCGGGTTGCGGATCGATGCGGCGAGGACTTTCGTCTTTATGTCCTGCTGCCGGTACGCGGCCACGATGTCGGCCACGACGCGCATGCCGTCCTCGTTGATGTCGTCGAGGCGGCCGGCGAACGGGCTCACGATGTACGCGCCGATCGCGGCGGCGAGCAGCGCCTGGTTGACCGAGAAGCACAAAGTGACGTTGATCCGCGTGCCCTCGGCCGCCAGCACCTTTCCGGCCGCGAGACCGTCGGGTGTGAGAGGGACCTTGACGATTACGTTCTTGTGCCACGTCGCGATCCGTCGGCCCTCGACGATCATGTCGTCCTTCTTCTCCGAGACGACCTCCGCCGAAACGTTGCCGATGATCTGGCAGATGCGCTTGACCTGCTCCTCGTGATCCTTGCCGGCCTTCGCGATCAGGGTCGGGTTCGTGGTGACGCCGTCGACGACGCCCCACGTAACGCCCTGCTCGACCTCTTCGTAGATGGCCGTATCGAGAAAGATCTTCATGTCGTCGGCAACTCCTGCAGTCGGGATGCCGCGTCCGCGGCGCGCCCATTCGATCTCGCGAACGATATCGCCGCATCGATGAACGAAATGAACAGCGGATGCGGCCGGTTGGGTCGTGACTTGAACTCCGGGTGGTATTGCGTGCCGAGATAGAACGGGTGGTCGGGCATCTCCGCGATCTCGACGAGGCGTCCGTCCGGCGACAGGCCACTGAACCGCATCCCGTGACTCTGGAGGAGCTCGCGATATGCGTTGTTGAACTCGAAGCGATGGCGATGGCGCTCGAGCACGATCGGTTGTCCGTACGAGCGAGCGGCGACCGACCCGGGCTCGAGCACGCAGGGGTAGCTTCCCAGGCGCATCGTCCCGCCCTTGTCGCCGATGTCGCGCTGTTCCGGCAGAAGGTCGATCACCGGGTGCGGCGTGAAGGGGTCGAACTCGGTCGAGTTCGCGTCGTTCGTCCCGAGGGCGGTACGCGCGAGCTCGATGACCATGCACTGCATTCCCATGCAGAGACCGAGCGTGGGCACGCGCCGTTCGCGGCCGAAACGCGTGGCCTTCACCTTGCCCTCGATGCCGCGATACCCGAAGCCGCCCGGGACGACGATGCCGTCGAGCCCGACGAGCGGCTCGACGTCGTCGGAATGCTCGAGATGTTCGCTGTCGATCCATTGGAGCTTCACGTCGCAACCGGCTGCCCACGCGGCATGCCGCACGGCTTCCGCGACCGAGAGATACGCGTCCGGCAGCTCGATGTACTTGCCGACGAGTCCGATCGTCAATGGAATCCGCGCCCCGCGGATGCGGTCGGTGAGCGCCTTCCACTCCGTGAGGTCGGGCTCCTTCGCGGCGGAGAGTCCGAGCTCCTCGACGACGATCTTGCCGAGCCCGGCCTCCTCGAGCATGAGCGGAACGCCGTAAATGGACCATGCGTCAGGCTCGCTGATCACGTTATCGAGCTTCACGTCGCAGAAGAGCGCGATCTTCTCCCGGAGGTCGTCGTCGATGGGCTCGTCAGCTCGCGCGATCACCACGTCCGGCTGGATACCGATCGCGCGGAGCTCCCGAACGGAATGCTGGGTTGGCTTCGTCTTGAGCTCGCCCGTCGCGACGCGAGGGAGGAGCGTCAAATGGATGTACAGGACGTTCTGCTTTCCGACGTCCTTCCGGAACTGCCGAATCGCTTCGAGGTAGGGGAGCGATTCGATGTCGCCGACGGTGCCGCCGACCTCGACGACCACGATCTCGGCCTGTTGCTCGCGGGCGACGCGATGGATCCGTTCCTTGATCTCATTTGTCACGTGTGGGATGACCTGCACGGTCGCGCCCAGATAATCGCCGCGCCGTTCCTTTGCGATGACCGAGTTGTAGATCTGGCCGGTGGTCAGGTTCGACGCGCGCGTGACGTTCCGATCGATGAAGCGCTCGTAGTGACCGAGGTCCAGGTCGGTCTCGGCGCCGTCTTCGGTGACGAAGACCTCGCCGTGCTGATAGGGCGACATCGTTCCCGGATCCACGTTGAGGTACGGATCCATCTTGAGCGACGCGACGGCGAGTCCTCTTGCGGAGAGGATGCGACCGAGGGAAGCTGCGGTGATGCCTTTGCCCAGCGAGGAAGTGACCCCTCCGGTCACGAACACGAACTTCGGCACGGGCTGGACCTCCGGGGTTTTTTCAATGATACAGAGGCCGCGATGTTCAGTCCAGGATTTAGAAGACGGGGAAGGGAAGGCTATTCAAAACGATGAGCCGGGGTCGGTCGCTCCCTGCGTGCGGCGGGTAAGACGGAACATCGACCGGCTCGTCGCGGCGGCAATCGTCGAGGTGTCCATCGAGTCGCAGACCGCGGAATCGCGCGTCGAGAAGCTCGCCGTTCTCGAGTCCCGCGTGCTCGACGATCGCGACAAGACGCGGCCGAAGGAAACGTAGACCCTCGCGCACGGCGACCGGCGTCGCGAAGCAGGATGCATCGGCCGCGAAACCGCGCGTCGCCACGTCCAGCCATTCACCGAGGAAGGGCGGCACGTAAGCATCGCCCGCGAAGACGATCGCGCCATCGTCGCCGCGCAACCCGCAGAGGAGCGTGCGCGCACCGCGGTGATCATCGACGACGAGCGCGCCGACGACCACGTCGGCGCGTGGTGTGACGTGGCACTTCAGCCAATCCGCCGTCCGCGTTCCCGGTATATACCGCCCGTCGCGTCTCTTGGCGACGATGCCCTCGAGCCCGTATTCCGCGACGACCTCGAGGAACGGCTCGCCGTCGTCGTCCAGATGCTCGGGCACCGCGAGGAGTCGCGAGCCCAGGCCGAGACCCGCAAGACGCGCCCGGCGCTCGGCAAGTGGACGCCCGATGATCGGGCGGCCATCTACATACAGGAGGTCGAATGCGACGAAGATCGGGCCGCGCCCGCGCTTGGCGGCTTTAGGGCCGAGCCTCCCTGCCAGAAGGTCGTAGCTCGGACGACCGCGCGAATCGCAGACGACGATCTCGCCGTCGAGGACCGTCCCTGGCGGGAGGCGAAGATCGCGAAGCTCCGGTACCGCGGGGAGAAGGTCGCCGCCGGTGCGGTCAGTAACGCGAAGTCCGGTCGCGTCGTGCGACGCGAGCGCGCGGATCCCGTCCCACTTCAGCTCGAAGATGTATTCGGGTGAGTTGAAGGCGCGGCGCGCGAGACGTGGCCGCATCGGAATGAGCGCACGCGGCAGCGCGCTCGTCGCCTCGTCGACATCGATGAGGGTCGGATGCGCGCCACTCTCCGGTCGCTCCCGCTCGCGCGACGGCACGTGCCGAGGATAGGTCCTAGGAAGCCTTCTTCCGCGCCGTCTTCGATGCGGAAGCGGACGAGGCGCGCTTGGTCTTCGCCTCGCCCTTCTTCGCTCGTTCAACCGACGCTTTGAGGGCAGACATGAGATCGACGACCGTGGTCTCGGCCTCCGGCTCGGGAGCCTCGATGACCTCTTTCTTCTGGACCTTCGCCTCTACCAGCTTGAGGACCGCCTGCTTGTACTCGTCCTTGTATTCGGACGGCTCAAAGTCGGTGGCCATCATGCCTACGAGGTTCTCGGCCATCTTCAGCTCCGCGGGCGACACTCGCACGTCCTCGGGCACGTCGAGGTCCTCGGTGGAGCGGATCTCGTCCGGCCAGTGGAGGGTGTTCATGAGGAGCGCGCCGTCCTGCGGACGCACGGAGACCAGGCGCTCGCGGTCGCGCAAGGCGAACTTCGCGATCGCGACGCGTCCGGTCTTCGCCAGTGTCTTATTCAGGAGCGCGTACGGTTTCTCGGCCGACTTCTCGGGCTCGAGGTAATAGGCGGACTGGTAATAGAGCGCGCCGGGCAGCTCATCGTCCTTGATGAAGCCGGTGATATCGATGGCCTTGCTCGAACGGAGGGGGAGCTTCTCGAGATCCTCGTCCGTCAGCTCGACGTAGTTCCCCTTCTCGTACTCGTAGCCGCGCACGACATCGCCCCACGCGACCTCGTGTTCGCCCTCGACACAGAAACGCTTGTTCTTGATGCGGCTCCGATGGGTAGGGCAGAGCAGGTTGAACGAGACCTTGCTCGAGCTCTCCGTCGCCAGATACAGCCGCACCGGGATGGCGACCATCCCGAAGCTCATGACGCCTTTCCAAATCGATCGCGGCATTGCCCATCACCTCGCCGGCCGCTTTCCCCTTTTGCGCGCGGCCTTGCCGCGCGAATCGTAACGGCCTCGTCAAGGGAGCGCACGTGGCGTGCCGCGGCCGCCCCACGAGACGAATCGGAGCAGCCGTTCGAGGGTGGCCGGATCGCCGCGCCAGTGCTCGCGAACGACCGAACCGTCGGTCGTCCCGAGCACGAAGCGGAGGGCCAGCGCCGCAACGACGGCGTCGTCGAGCGACCCGATGATGGGGATGAAGTCGGGGATGAGGTCGATCGGCGACGCGAGCCAAACGCTGGCCACGGCAAGGACGATCTTCGCGCGGAGCGGCACGCGCGCGTCGCGCAACAAGCCTCCGAAGAGCCTGATGAGATTCGGCAGAAGTAGGGCGAGCTCGCGCGCGAGAAGGACGCGACCGACGATGACCAGCACCACCACGACGACGACCCAGACCGCTATGAAGGCGAGAAGGATGTTGGCCCAGACCGGAAGATCCACGCTCGCTAGTTCGCTATCGCCCGCTCCGCGAGTGACGTCGGGATCGAGCCGGTCGACGTGATCGCGTCATGGAACGCGCGCAGGGCCGCGCGGTCCGCCGATCCGCGCTTGGCGAGCCATCGGGTGCGGATGTCGATGATCTCGAGCATCCCCGTCAGGTAGCTCGACGCCTGCGTCGGCCACGAGCAATACCTGCCGACCTCGGCCTTCGCGTTCGGCGGGGTGAGGTTGCCGTTCTTCACCATGAAATCGACAGCCTGATCGAATGTCATCTCCTTCGTGTGCAGCGACGTGTCGACGACGATGCGCGCGGCACGGAAAAGCGTCGCCTCGTATTGGAACAGAAGGTGTCGCGGGTCCGCGAAGAAGCCCTGCTCGCGCATGACGCGCTCCGCATAGAGACCCCAGCCTTCGGCGAAGTACGAGGTGAAGTGCGTCCGGCGGATGTCGGACTTGTTCCCCTTCGCCATGACGAGATGCCAGTGATGACCGGGGTACGCCTCGTGTACCGCGGTCGTCGGGATGCCGGCGCTGCAATTGCCCTCGAGCCGTTTCTGCACCTCCTCGGGTGGCGTCCCGTCCGGCGGATAGGGCACGAAGAAATGGCCATGGAGGGAATCGCTGAAAGCGGGAGGCTGGTTGTAGCTCGCCACGGCCTGGATCGGGCGTTGGAAGTGGGGTGACGGTTCTACCGTGCATCGTTCGCCCGGCGGGAGCGTGACCAGGCCGGTGTCGATGAGGAACGATCGCGCGCGCTCGGTCCATTCCTCGTACTCCGCCCGCATCGCATCGGGCGTCGGCGCGTGCACGCGATTCAGCCGCTCGCAGACCTCAGTCCACGTGCCGCCTCCGTCTATCTGGCGCGCGATCTTGTTGGCCTCGTTCGCGAGGAGGTCGTATTGCTCGCGCCCGCGCTCGCGGAGCTCGTGGGTACCGAACGGAAGAAGCTCCTTTTCGCGCAGCAGCGCCGTGTAGAGCTCCTCGCCGATCGCGTAATCGCCAGACGCCCGCACCTTGTTGGTCTCGAGATAAGCGGCGAAGTCCTCGAATGCGCCGGCTGCCGTGGCGCCGGCTTCCGCGACCTTCTGACGGAGCGTCGGGTCCTTGACCTCTTGGGGAACGAGGTCGCGCGCGTAACGCGCCGCCGCCTTCGCCTGGCCGATCGCGCGATCGACGTAGACGGGCGGGACGAGCGCGAAATCCACGTTCGCCTTTCCGTCGGCCACATGTTCGGTGACCGCGAGCAGCCGCGCGCGCGCGGCCTCGGCAAGGTCGCGCTCCGGCCGAAGACGGTGAAGGAAGAGCGTGAAAACGCCGCCCAGAGATGGATTCAGGTAGGTATTCGGCTGCCGCTTCCAGTCGAGGCGCGGCTGCGTGAGCTCGCGTCCGCGTAGTGACGCGAGGATGACGTCGCGGTCGATGCGCTCGTCCGCGGTGAGACCGTCGTCGGGCACGGCCGCGAAGCGCTTGGTCCAATCGAGCACGGCCGCATCGCGGCGACGGAAAGCCTCAGCCGAGAGGTCTTCCGAGCGTTCGTCGTACGCCGTGAGGCCGAGCATGCTGGCCCAGGTCGGGGATTCCTCGTAGCGATCAGCGAGGTAGTCCTTGACCAGCGACGAAAACGGCGCGGACGTCACGATGCGACCTCCCCGACAATGGCGAAGGTCACAGATTGAGCCTCACCGAGTACCAGCGCAAACGCGACTTCGGCCGCACGCCCGAGCCGAAAGGGACGCAGCCGAAGGGCGACCCGACGCGCCGCTACGTGGTGCATCGGCACCATGCGACGCGCCTCCATTGGGACGTTCGGCTCGAGATGCGCGGCATCCTCGCGTCGTGGGCTGTGCCGAATGGTCCGCCGCTCGAGGCCGGAAAGAGACGGCTCGCGGTCCACACCGAGGACCACCCCATCGAGTACCTCACGTTTCATGGCGTGATCCCCGACGGCTACGGCGCGGGCTCGATGACGATCTGGGATACGGGTACGTACGAGGTGATCGAGGAGAAGCCGAACGAGCTGAAGATACGCATGAAGGGCAAACGTCTCGATGGCGAGTGGGTCCTCGTGCAGACCAAGCAGAACGAAGGACGCGACTGGCTGATGATCAAACACGGCACGCCGCCGAAGAACGATCCGCTCCTTTCGAAGATCGAGCCAATGCTCGCGTCGGCGGCCGACGAGCCATTCGACTCGCCGGACTTCACGTACGAACCGAAGTGGGATGGCGTTCGCACGATCGCGTTCGTCGACGGGGGAGAGGTTCGTCTACAGACGCGCAACCTTCTCGACTGCACCAAGCAGTACCCCGAAGCGACGCAGGCCGCGGAGGCGCTCACCGGCGCGTACCACGCGATCCTCGACGGCGAGATCGTCGCGCTCGACCCCAACGGCGTTCCGAGCTTCCAGCGCCTACAGCCGCGCATGCACGTGAGCGACGAGAGCACCGTGCGGAAGCTTCGTAAATCGACCCCGGTGATCTATCAGGTCTTCGACATCCTCTACGCGGACGGCGAGGACCTGACCCGAAAGCCGCTACGCGAGCGCATGCGACGACTGGACGAAGCTCTGACGCCGATGGGCTCGATCCGGCGCAGCGAAGGGTTCCCCGGCACCGGCGTCGCGCTCTTCGAAGCGGCGCGCGAGCAGGGGATCGAAGGGATCGTTGCCAAACGGCTCGACTCGATCTACCAGCCGGGAGCGCGGTCGCCCGCGTGGGTGAAGATCAAGGCTTTCCGCACGATGGAGTGCGTCATCGGCGGGTGGACCGCGGGCCAGGGTGGCCGCACCAAGACGCTGGGCGCACTGCTCCTGGGTGTCTATCGCGACGGCAAGCTGCAGCCCGTGGGTCACGTCGGCACGGGGTTCGACGAGCGAACCCTCCGCGACCTCCTCAAGCTCCTCGAGGAGCACGAGTCACCGACGTCGCCGTTCGCGACGAAGCCGCGGACGAATCAACCGGCGCGATGGTGCCTTCCGGAGCTTGTGTGCGAAGTCGAGTACGTCGAGATCACGCGCGACGGGACGCTGCGGCATCCGACGTATCGCGGTCTTCGTCCCGATGTCGACCCGCGTGACGTGACCGGGGAGGAGCGGCGCGAGTCGGCGAAGAAGGCGCAGGACGCTGCGAAGCGCGCGGCGACGACGCGCTCGACGTCGGCGAACGGAGAGCAGGCCGCCCGGGTCCCGTCGGTGCTCGAGGTCGAGGGAAAGCGCATCAAGCTGACGAACCTCGAGAAGGTCCTCTTCCCCGAGGACGGCTACACGAAGGCGGACCTCATCCGCTACTACGCCGAGGTGTCGCCTTACCTGGTGCCGTGGCTTCGCGACCGTCCGCTCACGTTGAAACCGTTCCCCGACGGCATTCACGGCACGCATTTCTATCAAAAGAACAAGCCCGGGTTCACGCCCGAGTGGATCAAGAGCTGGACCGATCCGCTCGAGCCTGAGAACGCCTACGTCCTCGCGAATGACATGGCGACGCTCGTATGGATGGCGAACTACACGGCGATCGAGATACATCCGCGACTCGCGCGCGTCGACAATCCTGAAAAACCCGACAACGTCATGATCGACCTCGACCCGGCCGAAGGCGCGACGTGGGACGATGTGAAAGAGGTCGCGCACGCCGTCAAGGAAGTGCTGGACGATCTCGGTCTCGTCGGCTTTCCGAAAACGACGGGCTCGCGCGGGATCCACGTGCTCGTTCCGGTCGCGCGCCGGTACACGTTCGAAGAGACCCGGGCGTTCGCGCTCCGCGTCGGCCAGATGGCGCGCGAGAAGCTGCCCAAGCTCGTCACGCTCGAATTCAGCAAAGCGAAGCGGCGGGGCATCTACATCGACTACCTGCAGAACACGCGCGCCAAGTCCACCGCCGGGCCATACAGCGTCCGTCCGATCCGCCGCGCGCCCGTGTCCGCGCCGCTCCGGTGGGACGAGATCTCGTCGCTCGGACGACCGGACGCGTTCACGATCGGGAACATGTCGGCGCGGCTGGAAGCGGTCGGCGACCTCCTGAGCCCGTCGCTCACGCTCGCGCAGAAGCTGCCGAAGCCGCCGACGTGAAACGCGCCGCGGTCCTCGCGCCCGGGTATGGCGGCACCGCGGAGCAGCCGATCCTCCGGAAGCTCAAGGCCGCGCTCGACGGATTTGGCATCGCGTCGCGAGCGGTGACGTTCAAAACACGTGGAATGCGGCCGAGCAAGGACTACGTCTCGGAGCTCGAGGATCTCCGCCGGACGCGCGACGCACTTCGCACCGACGGATACGAGCGCGTCGCGCTTGTCGGGCGCTCGTTCGGGGGTCGCATGAGCGTCTTCCTCGCCGAGCGCGAACCGCCGGACGCGCTCGTCATCCTCGGTCATCCGATCGCGCCTCCAAAGCGGCCGCGCCCGCGCGACGAGGCGGCTCTCGCCGCGACGACATGTCCGACTCTGGTCATCCAGGGCGATAAGGACGAGCTCGGTCCGTTCGCCGTCCTCGAGCGGATCGCGGCGAACAATCCGCGGATCGACCTGGTCCGCATGGCCGGGGCGGGGCACGATTTCGGTGCGAGCGAGCCCGAGGCGGTCGCGGCGGCGGCACGGTGGCTCGATAGCGTTCTGCGCTGACGAATCCTCCGCGCGTTCTTCACACCCAGTTCATCACCGCCTGTGACATTTCCTCTCGACAACATCGCAAAGGAGATTGGAATGCGAGGCATCGGAATCATCGTGGCGCTTGCGATCGCGGCGATCGCGGGCGTCTTCGGGTACCAGCTGGGGGTGTCGCAGGGACTCGTCGCGACAGGTACCGCGGTCGCGCCGGCCGTCTACTACCACCCATTCTTTTTCGGAGGATTCGGGTTCCTGTTCCCGCTCCTCTTCATCTTCCTCATCTTCGCTCTCATACGAGCTGCGTTCGGACGCGGACGGGGATGGGGTTACGGCGGCGGATGGGGTGGCATGGGGCCGGGCTACTACCAGAGCCCGCGCGACCGGATCGAGGCGCTCCACAAAGAGCTTCATGGTGAGAAGCCGCAGGACAGCGGGACCTCATCGCCTCCGCCCAGCGGCCGGTAGTCGGCGCGTGCCCAACGAGACGCCGGACGGCGGTCCGGCGTCTCGGCTTACCTAGGATTCGACCGGACGATGAAAACCGTCATGGTCGTCGACGACGAGCCGAAGATCGTTCAGCTCGCGCGCGACTATCTCGAGCACGCCGGCTTCGCGGTCGTCGTGGCGCACGACGGAAAGGCCGCACTGGCGACCGCGCGTGCCCGGAAGCCCGATCTCATCATCCTCGACCTCGGCCTGCCCGAGCTCGACGGTCTCGACGTCGCGCGCACGCTCCGCGCAGAGTCCAATGTGCCGATCGTGATGCTGACGGGACGCAGCGAGGAATCCGACAAGCTCGTCGGCCTCGAGCTTGGCGCTGACGACTACGTCACGAAGCCGTTCAGTCCCAAGGAACTCGTGGCGCGCGTCCGCGCCGTGCTCCGACGGACCGAGCGTCCGCGATCCGAGACCGAGATCGTCCGCGTCGGAGAGGTGACCCTGGACATACCGCGGATGCGCACGACGGTCGCGGACCGCGGGGTCGACCTGACGCCGACGGAGTTCCAGCTCGTCGCCACGATGGCGCGCGAGCCCGGCCGCGTCTTCACGCGGTCGCAGCTCCTCGACGCGGTGCACGGCGTGGCGTTCGAGTCGTACGAGCGCGCGATCGACGCGCACGTGAAGAACATTCGCCACAAGCTCGAGCCGGATCCGGCACGACCGCGCTATCTCCTCACCGTGTACGGCGTCGGCTATCGCTTCGCGGAGCTCGACGAGTGAGACGCGGTGGCTGGGAATCCCGTCGTCCCCGACAACGCCCGCCGTGGTGGCCTGAGAACGAGGAGTTCCCGCCGCGAGGGGGTTGGGCCCGGGGCACCGTCATGCGACGCATGGCCATGTTCTTCGTCTTCGCCGCGGTGCTCTCGGTCGTCGGCGCGACGGTCATCTTCTGGACTCTCGCGACGGCGCTCGGCGCCCCCGACGTGGTCGGCAACATCGCGCGCGGCGTGGCACTGCTGATCGTCGTGTATGGTTTCCTCTTCACGGCGCGGTCGCTTCGTCGGCTCGCGGCTCCTACCGGAGATGTCATCGAGGCGGTCGGCCGCGTCGCCGACGGCGATCTCTCGATCCGAGTGCGCGAGCGGGGGGCCCGCGAGGCGCGCGCTCTGGCGCGCGCGTTCAACGCGATGACCAGCCGGCTCGAGGCCGGCGAGGAGCAGCGCCGGCGCCTGCTCGCGGACGTGAGCCATGAGCTCCGGACGCCGCTCTCGGTAGTTCAAGGCAACCTCGAGGCTCTGGTCGACGGGGTCCACCCCGCGGACGAGGCGCACCTGGTCGCGATCCTGGACGAGACGAAGGTGCTCTCGCGCCTCGTGGAGGATTTGCGCACGCTGTCGCTTGCGGAGTCCGGCGCGCTCACTCTCCATCGCGAGGCGATCGACGTCGGCGTGCTGGTGCGCGAGATGGTCGACTCGTTCGGTTCGCAGGCGGAGCCAGCGGGCGTCGCGATCGATGCGCAGGTACCGAGCGGTTTGCCGCAGGTCGACGCCGATCCGGTGCGGGCGCGCGAGATCCTCACGAACCTGATCGCCAACGCCCTTCGGTACACCCCGCGTGGCGGCCGCGTGAGCGTCGAGGCGCGCGCTACGGAGGGATCGGTCGCTATCGAGGTACGCGACACGGGCGCCGGGATCGCGCCGGATCACATCGACCGGATCTTCGATCGGTTCTACAAGTCCGCGGAGTCTCGCGGCGCGGGTCTGGGGCTGGCGATCGCAAAACAGCTCGTCGAGGCCCACGGCGGGGAGATCAACGCGACCAGCGTCCTCGGGAAGGGCACGGACATCCGTTTCACCCTGCCGGTCGAGCCGGCCGCCCCCTAGCCCTTACGGCGCGCTCTTCGTTCCTTCCGCCGCGTCGATCTGCGCACGCTGAAGCTTGCCCGAGTAGTCAACGTAGATCGACTTCCACTCGGAGTAGACGTCGAGCGCCGCACGACCAGCCTCGCGGTGGCCGTTGCCGGTCGCCTTCATGCCGCCGAAGGGGAGCTGGATCTCCGCGCCGATCGTGCCCGCGTTCACGTACACGATCCCGGTCTCCGCATCGCGCATGAAGCGGAACGCGTTGTTCACGTTCCGCGTGTAGATCGAGCTCGAGAGCCCGTACTTCGTCGAGTTCACGGCCTTGATCGCTTCGTCGACGCTCGAGACTTCGATCACCGCCGTCACCGGGCCGAAGATCTCTTCCTGAGCGACGCGCATGTTCGGCTTCACGTCGACGAGCACTGTGGGCTCGTGGAAGAAGCCTTTGCCGAGCGCGCCCTCCGTCGAGATATGTCCGCCGGCGGCGATCGTGGCGCCTTCCTTTTCGGCGATCGGGATGAACGAGTGGACGCGCTCGAGCTGCGACGCCGAGACAACCGGTCCAACGTCCGTCGACGCCTCGAGCCCATTCCCGAGCTTGAGCTTTTTCGCCCTGACGACGAGCTTGTCGACGAGGTCCTTCGCGACGCTCTTGTGAGCGATGACCCGCGACGCGGCCGTGCATCGTTGCCCCGAGGTGCCGAACGCCGACCACACGATCCCGTCGAGGGAGAGGTCGACATCCGCGTCGTCGAGCACGACGATCGCGTTCTTCCCGCCGAGCTCGCAGGAAACGCGCTTCAAGAGCCTCCCGCCGATCTCGCTGATGTGCGACCCCGTCTCGGACGAACCGGTGAACGAGATCAGGTCGACACCCGGATGCGAAACGATGTGGTCGCCGAGATCGCCACCGGATCCGAGCACGAGGTTGATGACGCCTTTCGGCAGCCCGGCCTCCTCGAGTATTTCGACGAGTCGCACTGCAAGGAGAGGGGTATACGACGCTGGTTTGAACACGATGGTGTTGCCGAGGATCAGCGCCGGCATGATCTTCCAGGTCGGGATGGCAAATGGGAAATTCCACGGGGTGATCGCGGCGACCACGCCGACCGGGTGCCGCATGCTCATCGCCCACTTGTTAGGGAGCTCCGCAGGCACGACGTCGCCGAACTGACGGCGTCCCTCGCCGGCGATGTAATAGGTCATATCGATGCCCTCTTGCACGTCGCCGCGGGATTCGGCGAGCACCTTTCCCATCTCGCGCGTCATCTCGCGCGCGAGGTCGTCCTTGCGCGTGAGCATGATCTCGCCGGCCCGATAGAGGATCTCGCCGCGCTTCGGGGCAGGGTAGAGGCGCCAGCCGTCGAGAGCGCGCCGAGCCGCATCGACAGCGCGATCCACATCGGCGACCGTCGACTTCGCGACGTTCGCGATCAACTCGCCGGTCGCGGGATTCGTGTTCTCGAACGTGCCGCCGCCGGACGCGTCGAGCCAGCGGCCGTCGATGTAGTTCTGGAGCGTGGGCGTCGCCATCCTTGACTCCCCCTTGTATGGAGGATGTTAGGCGGCTAGAAGATGCCCATGCGCTGGAGCAACGCGCACAGATGCGCGATGCGCCGCGCGCCGATGCTCTCGAGGAATGCGACCCGCGCGGCCTGCGCCGCGGCTTCGGGATCGACGGTCTCTTCGACCGGTTCTGGTTCTGGCTGCGGAGCGGAAGCCCGCGGGGCGGCCGCCGCGCGCACGACGACGGGTTGAGGTTGCGGCGCGGCGGGAGCGACGACCCTCACCGTCCCGCCGGGTCCGCCAAAGTCCGCGGCCCAGTACCACTTATAGGTGGAGTTCGCGTTGTACCCGAGACCGATGCCGACGGCGTTGTAGTTCGCACTGAGAAGGATCGCGTTGTGCGCGGGGCTCGCCTGCCATGCGGCCAAGATCGCGCTCGCGCTCGAGTAGCCCGCCCCCAGATCCTCGCCCGTGTACATGGACCCCGCTGGATAGCCGAACGCGGACATCCGCTGGGTCGGCGAGCGGCCATCCGATGAGATGTGGGACATGTAGTTCTTCGCCGCCATGTCGGCCGCCATCCACGCTGCGGCGCTCGCCAGAGGACCGTTTGCCGTGATCTGCTGAACGCCAGTGCTCGCGCGGTAGGTGTTTATCAGAGCAAT
>JALYLL010000110.1 GCA_030774255.1 Chloroflexota bacterium
CACAGGCGGGGCGGCGGCGCTGGTCGTGTCGCTGGTCTCGTCCAAGAACGGAAAGGTGCTGCCCGTCGCCGAGGCGTGCGCCATCGCACGCGACGCGGGAGCGACGAGCATCGTGGACGCGGCGCAGGCGCTCGGCCAGGTCCGGGTGGATGCGCGGGAGCTCGGCGCGGACGCGGTCGTGGTGCTCGGACACAAGTGGGTGCATGGCCCACTTGCGACCGGCGCGTGCTGGATCCGGGACATCGAGCGCTTCCAGCCCGTGCGGCTCGGCTGGCGCTCGAGGGTCCACCACGACCTCGCCGGCAACGTCGAGCTGCAGCCGGATGCGACGCGCTTCGAGACCGGCACCGTCGACGCGGCAGCGTTCGTGGGGCTTCGCCAATCTCTCGCGGTGCAGCGCATGCTGGCGCGGGTCGTGCGCGAACGCTTGCGCGCGCTGCGCGCGAGAGTGTTCGAGCGGCTCTCGAGCGTCGCCTTCGACGTGGTCTCCCGGCCCGCCGACCCGACCGGGATCGTCGCCGTCGTGCCGCGCGGTGGGGACGCGGCGGGTATCGTCAGCCGCATGTGGACCCAGGAGCGCATCGTCGTCAAGCATCTCTCGGAACCCGACGCTCCCGACGGGATCCGCATCTCGTTCTGGGCCCTCCACCGCGACTCCGACATCGACCGGCTCGCGGAGGCGCTTGTCCGCCACGCCGCGGTGGCGGCATGAGCCTCCTCGAAGGCCGGAGCGCCGTCGTGACGGGCGGCGGACGCGGGTTCGGGCGCGCGATCGCGCAGGAGCTCGCGCGGCTCGGGGCTCATGTGGTCGTCGCGTCGCGGAACGCTCCGGAGCTCGACGAGGTGGTGCTCGCGATCAAGCGCGCGGGCGGGCGCGCGCTCGCCCAGACCGCCGACGTCTCGGACGAGCGCCAGGTGCAGGAGCTCGTCCTCGCGACGGAGCGGTGGGTCGGGCCGGCGTCGATCCTCGTGAACAACGCGAGCGTGCTCGAGCCGATGGCGCCGCTGGTGCGCACCCGCGCGATCACGTGGCTGCGGACGCTTGCGATCAACGTCGGCGGCACGTACCTCATGACGCGCTCGGTCCTCCCTGGGATGCTCGACCGCAACTACGGGCGGATCGTGAACATCTCGTCGGGGAGCGCGGAAAGGCCGAGCGCGGGCTGGACCGCGTACGGCGCCTCGAAGGCCGCGGTCGAGCAATTCACGCGCGCTTTGGCCGTCGAGCTCGAGGGAACGGGAGTCACGGCCTCCGCGTTCCGCCCCGGCTTGATGGACACCCCGATGCAGGAGCGGATCCGGCGCTCATCGCCCGAGGACTTCCCCCGTGTCGCCGAGTTCCGCGATGCCCAGCGTGCCGGCAGGCTTCGCGACCCGCGGGACCCTGCGCGCGCGGTCGCGTACCTCGCGTCATCGCGCGCCGAGTCGAATGGCCAGGTGCTCGAGTACGGCGACGCCGACCTCGAGGTGGCGATGAGCGAAGCGCTCGGGAAGTCCGTCGCGCGTTCCTGACCGCGGGCTCTGCTAACGCTCGCCTTTGCCGCCCGGCTTGTACGCGCTCCGCCTGGCGATCGAGCGGCGCAGGAGCGAGTGGACGCCTTCGGGGTCGATGTCCGCGCGCTTGGCCAGGTCCTCCGACGGCCGTCCGATCAGCCCGCAGGTATCGCAGTCGCCCATGCCGTTGAGGCGCGCGTGGCAGTGGCTGCAGTGCACCTCGAAGGCCCCGTGCGGCGTGAACAGTCCGAGGGTGTCCGCCTCGCCGATGAGCGTGCTGGTCTCGGTTGACATGCCGGTGGCTCCCTTCTACGCGCTGAGGACCACGGACTTCTTCTCGAGGTACCCATCGAGCCCCTCGATCCCGTGCTCCTTGCCGAAGCCGGACTGCTTGAGCCCGCCGAACGGCATCTCGTCGTGCGCGACCTGGACCGCGTTCACCCACGTGTAGCCGGCCTCGATGTGCTCGGCCGCGCGCCTTGCCTTGGCGAGGTCGCGCGTCCAGATCGACGAGCCGAGCCCGTACACGCTTCCGTTGGCCCTATCGATCGCGTCGTCGAGGTCCTTGACGATGAAGATCGGCAGCGCCGGGCCGAACACCTCCTCGGTCGCCATGCGCGAATCCTCGGGCACGTCGGCCAGGACCGTCGGCTGCAGGAACCACCCCCTCTCGAACTCGGCGCCCTCGGGGCGCTTGCCGCCGGCGATGACCTTCGCGCCGCGACCGACCGCATCGGCGACCTGCGCCTCGACCTCGGCCCGCTGCCGCTCGGTGTGGAGCGGGCCCATCATCGCGCCCTCCGTCATCCCGTTCGCGACGCGGAGCTTCTGCGCGCGGCCGGCGATGAGCTTCATGAATTGCTCGGCGATCTCGCTGAACAGGTAGAGGCGCTTCACGGCGAGGCAGGCCTGGCCGGCGTTGAAGAATCGGCCGATCGCGACGGCGCGCGAGGCCTTCTCGAGGTCGGCGTCGTCGCACACGATGCACGGGTCGCTGCCGCCGAGCTCGAGCGTCACGCGGGTCACGTTGTCGGCGGCGAGCTTCATGATCCGCTTGCCCGTCTCGGTCTGGCCGGTGAACGCGATCTTGTTCACCCGCGGGTGGCCCGTCAGCGCGTCTCCGATCTCGCTCCCGGCGCCGTGAACGGTGTTCAGCACGCCGGGCGGGAATCCGGCGGAGTTGATCGCCTCGATCGCGCGCTGCGTCGCGAGCGGTGTCGTGGACGCCGGCTTCAGCACGACCGTGCACCCCGCCGCGAGCGCGGGGCAGACCTTGTTCGCCATGAGCGTGAGCGGGAAGTTCCATGGCGTGATCGCGACCACGACACCCACCGGGCGCCGCATCGTCAGGCCGAACTTGTTCTGCTCCTCGAGCGGTACGTAGTCGCCGCGGAGCTTGTCCGCAAAGCCGGCAAAGAACTCGAGGTTCTCGGCGACGCGGCTCGCCTCGATCACGGCGTGCGCGAGTGGCTTGCCCTGCTCCAGCGTGAGGAGCTTCGCGATCTCGGGGACCGCGGCCTTCACCTTCACCGCGGCGGCGTGCATGAACGCGGCGCGTTTGGTGCCCGAGAGGGACGCCCACGCGGGAAGCGCCTTCGCGGCCGCCTCGACCGCCGCGTCGACCTCTGACGCGGAGCCTTTCGGGATCGTGTCCACGACCTCGCCGTTCGCTGGATTTCTGACCTCGATCGTCTTTCCCGTTTGCGCGGCGACGGTCTGGCCGTCGATGAGCATCGTTGCCATGAAGAAGTCCTCCCGTTCGGTGGGCGGAACGCCCACGACGCGCGTGCACGCGCGTCATTCGCCAGTCGGTCTAAAGTCTATGAACTTTCCGCGCGGGGGGTTTGATGGCCGTTCGTTTCGAGAAGCAAGAGTCCATCGGGTACGTCGTGCTTGATAGGCCGCCCGCTAATTCCTACGACAGGGCGTTCATGGAAGAGCTCGACGCCGCCATCGAGGAAGCGCGCCGCGACGATGCGGTGAACGCGATCCTTCTGCGGAGCGCCAACGAAAAGTTCTTCTCCGCGGGCGCCGATGTGTCCGTCTTCGCGAAGAGCGGTCTGGACGAGCAGACGGCATTCGTCGCCCGCGCGAATGAGGCGATGAGCAAGTTCGAGAGCACGCCGAAGGTCGTCGTCGCGGCGATCAATGGGCACTGCCTTGGCGGGGGGCTCGAGATGGCGCTCTGCTGCGACTTCCGCGTCGCCGCCGAGGGCTCCTACCGCATCGGCCTTCCGGAGGTCACGCTCGGGCTTCTTCCGGGGACCGGCGGCACGCAGCGGCTGCCGCGGCTTATCGGGCGACAAAAGGCGCTCGATCTCATGCTGCGCGGGACCACGATGCCGCCGCAGGACGCGCTCGCCGCGGGCATCGTCGACGACGTCGTACCGGCCGCCGAGCTGCTCGACAAAGCGCTCGAGCGCGTTCGCGCGTACGCGGCCGGGCCGACGTTCGCGATCGGGCGCATCAAGAAGGCGGCCGTCCTGGGGCTCGGGATGCGTCTCGAGGAAGGGCTCAAGCTGGAGCGCCAGCTGCTCGTCGAGCTTTTCAAGAGCGAGGACGCCAAAGAAGGCGTGACCGCCTTCGTGGAGAAGCGGAAGCCGAACTACAAAGGAAAGTGAGCAAGCTCGCCTCCCTCAAGGTGGCGATCGACGCCTCTCCGCTGCTGCCAGGGACGCGACCGATCGAGCTCCACTACCGAGAGGGTGGACGCGGTGCGCCGATCGT
>JALYLL010000111.1 GCA_030774255.1 Chloroflexota bacterium
TCCCCGGGATCTCGGGGCGAATAGCCCCGTACGTGACCTCGCACGGGCATACCTGCAGGAACTTCGGGACAAAGGGCGCAGCGAAACGACAATCCCGCGGTACGAGCGTTTCCTGGTGGAGTTCCTCAACTTCATCGAGCGGGACGGCGCCCAGCCGCGGGCCAAGGACATCGATATCCGGATCCTGAAGGCCTACGGGAGTCATCTGACACGTCGCCGGCTCCTTGCGGGGCGCGACATCGGCAAGCGACCAATTTCGGCCGCTTCGAAGAACATGCACCTGATAGCCCTCCGGGGGCTCCTGAAATTCGGCGTGCTGCTCGACCTCCCGGTCCCCGGTCCAGAGAAGGTCGAGCTCGCCAAGGCGGCGGACCCGAGTCCCGATGCGCGGCACCTCGACCAGGAGAAGCTCGACCGTCTCATGGAAAGCTTCGACACCGCTACCGACGACGGTCTGCGCAACCGTGCGCTTCTCGAGTTTCTCGCCGCGACGGGGTGCCGCGTGTCGGAGCTGGTCGCCCTGGATCGCGAGAAGATCGAGCTCGATCCGCACGCCGTGAATCCCAAGGACGGCGTCCGCATCGCCGACGAAGTGACGGTGTTCGGAAAAGGCAGCCGCTACCGCCGCGTCTTCCTGCGGATGCGCGCGCGGGAGTGGCTCGAGCGCTACCTGCGAACGCGCAAGGACAAAGATCCGGCGCTATTCATCACGCGGCGCAAGAAAGCGGGCGGCTCGTACCGCATGAGCGTCAAGATGGCCCAGACGATCGTCGCCGAGGCCGCGAAGCGCGCCGGTCTCGCCGAGAGCGTGTCGCCACACTGGCTGCGGCACGCCGCGATCACGGCATGGGCGACGCAAATGAACGTCCCTGCCGCGCAGCGCCTCGCGGGGCACCGCAACGTCGCGACGACGAGCCGCTACTTGGGAAGCACCGACGCCGAGCTGAAAGAGCTCTACAAGAAGCGCTTCGGATGAAGGATGTAACCGCGGGATCTGCCTGGGTGCCAGCCGATTTCTCTGATCTCGCTGGTTGGGTGACTCTGATAAGGGCCGCGTTAATGCCGGCTGAGCGCGGCGCCTCCTTCATCGGAGGATCAGCTCTCGCGAGTCGATCTGGTAGCCGTCGAGATGCGCCTTCTCCCCGTCCATGACCCACACAAACTGCTCGGTGGCGATTCCGAGCTCGTACGCGGTCTCGTAGCTCAACCAGATCGACGTACCGTCGCCGTCCCAGTTCACCTCGAGGCCCGTCCGCTCGCATGCGCGGACGTTGCCCAGCTTTCGTCGAACGGCTGCAAGGAACTCCACGAACTCCGCTTCGGTGGCGGCCTCGCGGAAGTTCTCGGTCGTATCGACGTAGATGTCCGCGTATCGCGATGCAGCGAAGAGTTGGTGGAATCGCGCGACGGCACGCTCGCCGCGGTCGCTCTCCTCCGCGAACGAACAGCCTCCGAGCAAGACCGCCAGCAGTAGAAGACCGATCAACGCTCGCATTTCTTTTTGCCCTCCCTCGGTGGAGGACGCTATCCAGATGGCGGCTCCAGGACGTCCGGGAAAGGGCCTAGCCGGTGCTTATTTCGCGGTGCTCATCTCACAAGCACGTAGCGTGGAGCGTTAGATGGACGTGGCGCTTCAGCTGACCGCCGAGGGCCTGGCCGAGGGCGTCGCCGAGCTGGCGCGGCGGGATCCCCACCTTGCCGCCGTGGTCGCGCGTCACGGTGCCCCGCCGCTCTGGGATCGGCCGCCAGGCTTCGAGACCCTCGTCCAGATCATCCTCGAACAGCAGATATCGCTGTCAGCGGGTCGGGCCGCGTACGGCAGGCTCGAGCGACTGGCGGGCGCAGTGACGCCGGAACGGGTCGCAGCGCTTGCCGAGTCCGACCTGCGAGGCGCCGGCCTCACACGGCAGAAGAGCGCGTACATCCGAGGACTGGCGCTGGCCATCGTCGCGGGTGAGTTCGATCCGGCCCGTCTCACGGACATGGACGACGCGAGTGCGCGCGCGGAGCTGATCAAGCTCAAGGGGGTCGGCGCGTGGACCGCGGACATCTATCTCCTGATGGCGCTGGGGCGTGCCGACATCTGGCCCTCGGGAGACCTCGCGCTCGTCGCCGCTATCCGCGAGGTCAAACGGATGCGTTCACTGCCGAACTCCGATCGGATCGGCCGCGTCACGAACGCGTGGCGCCCGTGGCGAGCGGTCGCGGCGCGTGTGCTCTGGCATCACTACCTCAGCACGCCGCGGTCGCGGCCGAAG
>JALYLL010000112.1 GCA_030774255.1 Chloroflexota bacterium
CGCGCGGAGACAGTCGCGGAGGCCCGTGAACGGATAGCGGCCACACATGGTGACGAAACCGCACGGCGTGCCGTCATCCGCTCTTTGGAGACATCCCGCACGACCCACAAACCTGAATCCGCGGCGGCCTGACGTGAGCGAAAAAGAACGCGAGCGGTTCTTGACCGAAATCGGGGCGTTCTCCGCGGCCGGGGTCGAGCGCGCGGCCTGGGGCTGGGACCAGCATGCGGCGCGTGATCTCGGCTCGTACCGGGAAGCGGAGCGTGCGGCGCTGCACGAGATCGAGAAGGTCGATCGTGGCGAGGCGTGGGAAGAGTTCCGTCGATCCATCTTCGACAAGACCGAAGGCCGTAACGCTCTCGTCGCCTGGCAGTACGAGCACGGCGACACCGGTCACAAAGCGGAGAGCGCGGCGTACGGTGCCGCACTGGCGCTGTTCGCGCGGAAACACATCACAGCCATTCAGTTCGCGACCCTCGCACGCCCGATGGATGAGGCGCTGCCATGGCTCCTGCCCAAGGAGCCGCCGACTCCGTACCCTGTGCGCGATCGGGAGGTGTGACATGGCGGCGACCAGGGAGGCACGCGCTGTCTGGAGCGGCGATCTCTTGAGCGGCAACGGAACGGTGAGCGCGGTCTCGAGTGGCAAATTCAGCGATCTCCCCGTCTCGTGGAGCGCGCGCACCGAAGCTCCGGGCGGGAAGTCGAGTCCCGAAGAGCTCCTCGCGGCGGCTCACGCGTCGTGCTTTTCGATGGCCCTATCGGCCGGACTCGCCCGCGCCGGCACAAAGCCGAATCGTCTCGAGGTCAGCTCCAAAGTCACATTCGACAAGGTCGGGGACAGCTGGAGCGTCGTCTCGAGCGAGCTCGAGGTGAAGGGCGACGTACCGGGAGCCGACGCGGCGAAGTTTGTGCAGGCCGCGGAAGACGCGAAGGAGAACTGTCCTATCTCCCGCGCGCTCAAGGGGAACGTCAAGCTGTCGGTACGGGCGAACCTCTCGTCCTGACCTGAGTGCGAACCGCGTCTCTCACGATGAGAAGCAGCGACTCTCGCGTGAAGGGCTTCTGTAGGAGCGGGCCGTCCAGCTCCGAATCCCGCATGACGAGCTCCTCGCTGTATCCGCTCATGTAGACGACGCCGAGGTCGGGACGATCCGCTCGAAGATTTCGGCTGAGATCGCGGCCCGACATTCCGGGCATGACCATGTCCGTGACGAGCAGATCTATTCGCGCCTCGGTGCTGGCGAGCTCGATCGCGATCACCGGGCTGCTTGCCTCGATCACGGCGTAGCCCGCGGAGCGGAGGATCCTCACGGCCGCCGTTCGAACCGCGGGCTCGTCCTCGACCAGCAGGATCGTGACGTTGCCGCGTTCGCCGACTTCGTTGGCCGGCGGTTCGACGACGATGGACGTGATCGGGGTTACGGCGTGGAGCTGCGCCGGAAGGAGTACGCGGATCGAGGTGCCGCGGCCGACCTCCGAATAGATGGAGACGTTCCCGCCGGCCTGCTTCGTGATGCCGTAAACGGTCGCGAGACCGAGACCGGTGCCTTTTCCGGTCGGCTTCGTCGTGAAGAAGGGCTCGAAGGCATGCCCGATCACCTCCTTGCTCATGCCATGGCCGGTATCCGTCACGGTCAGGCTCACGTAGGGTCCGGGCACAAGGTTGGCAAGCTGAGCCGCTGCCGTCTCGTCGTATCGCGCGTTGGCGGTCTCGATCAGCAGCGTCCCACCGTCAGCCATGGCATCCCCGGCGTTCACGACGAGATTCAACAGGAGCTGCTCGAGCTGCCCCGCGTCGGCGCGAACCGTCCACAGGTCCGGCGCCAGGCGAAGCTCGATGGCGATGCTCTCGGGGATGCTCCGACGAAGCATCTGCTGAAGAGCGGGAATGACCTCGTTCAGCTGCAGGTCGGCGACCTTCACTGGTCGCTGATGCGCGAAGGTCAGAAGCTGCCGCGTGAACACCGCCCCGCGCTCCGCCGCGCGGCGGATCTGCAGGAGATCGTCCCGGAGCTCGGTGTCATCGGGAAGCTTGTCCTCGATAAAGGACGCGTAATTCAAGACGATGGCGAGAAGATTGTTGAAGTCGTGGGCGATGCCGCCCGCGAGAAGGCCCACGCTCTCGAGGCGCTCCGATTGGCGCAGCCGCGCTTCGAGGTCGGCCTCGCGCTCCTTCGCCGCGACCTGTTCGGTGATGTCGCGCGCGAATGTCGCGACGCCGTGGATCGTTCCACCGGCGTCGCGGAGCGCGGCGAAGCCGAGCGAGACGTGGAAGCGCGTACCGTCCTTGCGGATCCGCTCGGTCTCGAACTGCTCGATCGACTCTCCACCGAGGATGCGTCCCAGCAGCTGTGGGCCTTCGTCTGCGCGATCGGCTGGCACGACGACGAGGTTGCTGCCGACGGCCTCGTCGGCCGTATAGCCGTAGATCCGCTCCGCGGCGGGATTCCAGTCCGTGACGAGCCCATCAAGCGACGATCCGATGATCGCGTCGGGCGAGGACTCCACGATCGTGGCGAGGCGCGATCGCGCGGCTTCGCCGAGACGGCGTTCCTCCGCGGTCAGCCGTCGCACCTCGGCGAGGAGCTGGCTGTTCTCGACCGCGACGCCGATCTGATCGGCGAGCAGTCCCAGAAATTCGACGTCGTCCCGGCCGAAGAGCGAGGGGTGGCTGCTCTGCACGGCGAGGACGCCGAAGACCCGGCCCCGGACGACGATCGGGGCGCCGACCACCGCTTTGACGCCGAGCCGCCGGTACATCTCGGCCCCGCTGGGATAGTCGCGAGCCGGATCCTCGCTGAGGATCGGCCGCCGCTCCTGCACCACGCGCCCGCCGAGCGTGACGGTCGTTCTCGTGTCGACCGTGTGGACGGTCCCGTTTGGCGTTGTGAACTGCAGCACCGCCTTCGCTTCGTCCCATACGGCGATGAGCGCGCGGCTGCCGGCCGTCGCGGTGCCTGCCGCGATCTCGAGGCGGCGCATGACCTCGTCGAGGCTCCCTGCTTGAGGGAAGCGGTTCATCTCCTGCATGAAATGCCGCAACGCTGACTCCTGCCAGAGGCGCTTCACGAGGGACGGCGGCGCGAAGCCGAGGAAGTAGGAGACCCCGGCGGCGAGGATCACCAGCTGGGTGACGAGGCGTGTGACCTCGGCGCCACCGGGAAGGACGAAGGGAAGAGTCACCGCGATCGCGAGCACGACGGAGAGGAGACCCGATCCGACCGCGACGGCGAGGAGGCGTGCCGCCACAAGACTGTGCGCGCGCCGGCTCTCCCGCAAGAAGCGGACGGCGCAGTAGGAGAGAACCGTCACGAAATAAAGGACGAGCGCGAGCGTCAGGATCCCCGGTACCGGGCTCGGCAGGAGGACCATCGCGCCGATCGAGAGCACGAGGCCCGCGAGCGCCGCGCGCTTAGTCCACGCGCCGACGCCGACGAAGTCGTCGAGGAGCCGCAGCTGGATGAACGGGAGAGCGAGCAGCAACGCGGCAAGACCCAGCGAGACGGTCGATGGAATGGCGAAGCCGAGCTGGGTGGAGAGGCCCGTTAGATCGAGGATCAGAGCGAGCGCGGTAAAGAAGAGTGCCGTGTCGATGGACGTGCGGCGCGGCCGCCTCGCGGCCTCGACGATGACGGCGACAGCGACAGCGAGGTACAAGAGCTGGTTCAGGATCTGGAGGAACGCGGCGGCGGTCACCCGGCCTTAGTGGAAGCCTGAGCGCGCTCCGAAACCGTAGTCAGCTTCGGATGCGCGTCAGGGTCAGCGCCTGAACGAGGACCGCCCCCAGAGCGGCCGCAGCGAATGCCGGAAGGATGCCCGCGCGGTCGACGAAGGCGCCGACCGCCAGGAAGAACGTCGCAAAGGCGATGATCCCGTAGCAAAGGCCGCGCACCACCTGGCTCGCCGCAGCGCCGCCACGCTGCGAGTGCGCGAACACAGCAAGCACGCCCGCGTACACCGGGTACGTCGTGAGCAGTCCGCTGAGCTGCGGACCGAGTAATGGAGCCGCGCTCGTGATGACGATGACGAGCGCGGTCGCGACGATCATGCGCACCGGCAGATCCCATCGCGGAGGCTCCGCCGCTTTCTCGAGCGCGCGCGGCGGCGGAATGAGGCGGATGCCGGCGACCGCCGCAGCGACGCCGCCCGCATACAACGCGAGGAGTGGGAGGGGAAAGCCGCTGTCGAGCGGGATCGCATGAAGGACGACGACTGCGGCAGCGAACGCGAGGCTCGCGACGCCGAGCGAGACCGGCCATCCGAAGCGCCGCGCCGTCGCGGCGTACGCGACCGCGAACACTGCGGAGGCGGACACGCCAGCGATCGATCCGGCCGCGGCGGCGGCGGCGAAGGGCGTGCCCTGCTCGAGCGCGAGGAACAGCGAGACCGGGCCGGACGTGAACGGGAGGCCGACGAGCCAACCGCTGATCGACGGTCCGAAGCGGCGACCGACGAGCGTCGCCGCCGCGATGAGCGCCGGAGTCAGGACGAGCTTGAGCGCGAGGATCAACAGGGCGACATTGCTCGTGTGTCTCGCTGATCCCACGTCAAGCGAGCGATTTTAGCCTCGACAGTCTCGCGCACGGGGACCACAATTCCCCACGTTCGCGCGGGTCACGAGGAGGGGATATGCGTTCTTGGGCGGCGTTCGCCGTGTCAGTCGCACTGGTCATCAGCTTCAACCTATTCGCGACGCCCGCAGCCGCGGGAGCAGGGCCCTTGCGCGCGGTCATCGTGGTGCTTCGCGACGGCGCCGACTCCGACAGCGTCGCCACCGAGCACGCACAGCGCTTCGGCGCGCTCGTCAGCAACGTCTATGGCGCGGCGCTGCGCGGCTACGCCGCGCGCGTTCCGGAGCGTCTCATCACGATGCTTCAGGGCGACCCGCGCGTCGCATTCGTCGAGGAGGACCGTCTGCTCTGGGCGACCGATACGATTCCTCGGACCGGAGGCTATCGGATCGGCGCCGACCAGAGCAGCCAGTTCTCAGGCAGCGGCAGTGGCTTGGTCGACACGGGCGTCGCGATCATCGATACGGGAATCTCGAAGCATGACGCGCTGAACATAGCTGGCGGCTACAACTGCACAGGCTTCAACCGCAACGCCTGGACCGACGGCAACGGCCACGGCACGCATGTCGCGGGCACCGTGGCGGCGAAGAACATGAACGGCATCGTCGGCGTCGCACCCGGTGCACCGCTCTGGGCGGTGCGCGTCCTGGCTAGCAACGGCTCGGGCTTCCTGTCGTGGATCGTCTGCGGCATCAACTGGGTCGCGAACAACGCTTCGGCGAAAAAGATCAAGGTCGCGAATATGAGCCTCGGTGGCGGCGGTGCGGACGACGGGAACTGCGGCGCAACGAACAACGACTCGATGCACAAGGCCATCTGCACCGCGGTCAAGACGAAGGGCGTTACATTCGTCGCCGCCGCCGGCAATGACGCCAAGGACTTCGCGACGTTCACGCCGGCTGCGTATGACGAGGTCCTCACCGTGACCGCGATGGCTGACTTCGACGGCCTGCCCGGCGGCACTTGGGCCGGAGGCGTGACCTGCGGCAACGTCGACGACACGGCAGCGGACTTCAGCAACTTCACAATCACGACCAACACGAATGACATGAACCACACGATCGCGGCCCCCGGTGTCTGCATCACCTCTACGTATCTCAACAACGCCTACGCCACGGGCTCGGGCACGAGCTTTGCCTCGCCGCACGTCGCGGGCACGGTCGCGCTCTGCCTGGCAAAGCGGTCTGACGGGACCGGCGGCCCGTGCGCGGGTCTGGCGCCGGATCAAATCAGGGCGAAGGTCCTGACGAACGCGCAGACCCGGTCCAACGATCCGACGGTGTCGCCTTACTATGGCTTCACGGGCGACCCGAAATCGCCGAACGGCACACGGCACTACGGCTACCTGGTGTACGCGGGCGGCTACTAAGGTCCATCGCTGACGCCTGAGCAACAGAGGCGCCCGCTCGCGAGGGCCTCTGTTGCTCGGCTCAGCTGAAGGCTCGGGTCTCGCGTTCGATCTCCGCGCTGAGGCGGCGCCCTTCGGTGACGCAGGTCTCGAGCGCTTTCGCGATGGCGAGGCGATAGCGCGGCTCGATCGACGGCGGGAGCTCATCCTCGTCGAGTATCTCGATCGCCCCTGATGGACGGATGATCACGTCGACGACGAGGTCGCGGTACGCGATCACCGCCGGCTCGATCGTCGTGTCGGTCGCGAAGTTGACGTACAGCGCGACGGTGCGGCCGCCGTCGAGCCAGTGGTACACGTTGTACGGACGGTCCGTCCAGAAATGACCGACCGTCACGGTGCCCTTCCGAAGCACGAGGTCGGTGCCTTCGATCGGACGTTCCTGCTCGGTCACGTAGCGCACGAGCGCGCGCCGCCCCGGCTCTACCACAAGCGGCTCGCACGCGTACTCGACGACCGATCCATCCAGTCGGGTCTTGCGCTCGGTGATCGTCGCGCGCGTTTGACTGTCCACTACGCGCCGGTAGCATGACCGACGCCGCAATGAGAGAGCTCTACCAGGTCGTAGAGGTCGGTCCCGCCTGGTACCAGGAAAACATCCCGTGCCAGGAAGCCTGTCCCGTGAAGACCAATTGCCGCGGTTACCTGAACCTGGCCGCCGCCGGCGAGTTCGAAAAAGGCTGGGAGCTCGCGCTCGACCCGAACCCCATGGCCTCGATCTGCGGATCGGTGTGCGCCGCGCCGTGCGAGACGGCGTGCCGGCGCAAAGAGGTCGATAAGCCCCTTTCTATCCGCTACGTGAAGAAGTTCCTCTCCGACTGGACCCACCAGAACGTCACGGTCGACGGCCGCGCGTACACCCAGCCGCCGGCGCCGGTCTTCGGCCCACCGCGCGGCACGGTCGCGGTGGTGGGCGCGGGCTGCGCCGGCCTCTCCGCCGCGAGCGACCTCTCGAAGCTCGGCTTCGGCGTGACGGTGTACGACGCGCTCGACCAGGCCGGCGGGACCACGCTTGCGGGCGTGCCCCCGTTCCGCCTGCCGCGCGAGGTCATCGACCGCGATATCGCCGGCATCGTCAACGAGAACGTCGACCTTCGCCTCTCCACCTTCGTCGGGCGCGACGTCTCGCTTCGGGAGCTGCACGACAAGAACGACGCGGTGCTTATCGCCGCGGGGTGCTTCGAGCCGAACTACATCGGGATCCCCGGTGAGGAGGCCGACGGCGTCATGGCGGGGATCGTCTTCCTCGAGCGCGCGTATCGCGGCAGGCCGGTCGAGGTGGGGAAGAGCGTGATCGTCCTCGGCTCCGGCTACACCGCGATGGACTGCGCGTCCACGTCCTGGCGTCTTGGCGCTGAGCACATGTACGTCATCGTCCGTCGCAGCCGTGAGGAGATGGTCGTCGACGAGGAGGAGCTCACCGAGACCGAGCGCGAGGGCATCGAGTTCGTCTACCTCGCGTCGCCGGTCGAGGTCCTCACCGACCCCAATGGCCACGTGCGCGGCGTCGTCTTCATCCGCAACAAGCTCGGCGATCCCGACGAGAAAGGACGCCGCAGCCCGGTCGCCATACCTGGCACCGAGTTCGAGATCCCCTGCGATACCGTCCTGCTCGCGCTCGGCCAGGCGCCCGAGACGAGCTGGCTTTCGAAGGAGTTCCCGGAGTTCCGCGTGAAGCGCTGGCGCGACATCAAGGTCGACCCGGAGACCTACCAGACCATCGTGCCGAAGATCTTCATCGGCGGCGACTACCGCACCGCGCCGACGACGATCATCGAGGCCGTCGCGGACGGCCGCTCCGCCGCACAGCAGATCGCGCGATTCCTCGATGAGAACGCCGTCTCGGTGAACGTGCCCGAATACCACGAGGTCGTGACGCTGCGGCGCTCGTCCACCCCCGACAACATCGGCCTGATCTCGCTCGAGGGCGAGCTCGCGCGCGTGTATCACAACATGTCGGTGGATTACGACCGGATCCCCCGGCAGGAGATGCCGAAGCTGGCGAAGGGCGATCGCCGAGGGCTCTTCCTCGAGATCAACCAGGGCTACACCGAGCAGCAGGCCATCGCCGAGTCCGACCGGTGCCTCAAGTGCAACTTCAACATCGAGATCATCGGCGAGCTCTGCATCATCTGCGGCGGCTGCGTCGACGTGTGCCCCATGGACGTCATCCACATGGTCGACATGGCCGACATCGTCGACGATGGCTCGATTCCGGCGGTCGGCGCGGCGAAGAAATGGCAGAACGGGGTCGCGTTCTTCCTGGACGAGACCGCGTGCATCCGCTGCGCGCTCTGCATCATCCGCTGCCCGACCGACGCGATCACGATGAACCGCTACGGCTCGGTCAGTCCCGCGGTCGGCAACGTGCTGCCCAAGGAATCGATCGACGACGAGATCCACCTCGACCTCACCGTCGCGGCGAAGAAAGCGGTGCGCCCGCTGCCGCAATACGATCCCAAGCTCGCGGCGGGGTACAAACCCGTGAACGGCCACGATCACAACGGGAACGGCCACCACGCGGATGTGAAAGAGAAGGAGCTCGTTAAGCAGTAGTGCTCGAGATACCGGCCCAGATCTGGCAGAAGACAAAGACGAGCTACATCTGGCGGTCGCTCTTCCGTCACGGCTACCCCGATTCCCGCAAGAACCAGTCGCTCGCCGTCTTCACCAACGTCTTCCTGCACCTCCATCCGGTGAAGGTCCGGCGGCACGCGCTCGCGATCCCCTACACGTGGTGCATGGGTGGGCTCTCGTTCTTCCTCTTCCTCATCCTCACGCTCACCGGCACGCTCCTCATGTTCTATTACCACCCGTCCGTTGACGGTGTGTACAACGCCTACGGCGACATCAAGGACCTCGAGACCGTCGTCGTCTTCGGCCAGCTCCTCCGGAACATGCATCGCTGGGCCGCGCACGGCATGGTCATCACGGTCTTCCTGCACATGATCCGAGTCTTCTACACCGGCTCGTACAAGCCGCCGCGCGAATTCAACTGGGTCATCGGCACGTTGCTCTTCTTCTTCACGATCCTGCTCTCGTACACCGGGTACCTGCTGCCCTGGGACCAGCTCGCCTTCTGGGCCGTCACCGTTGGGTACGGGATCGCGCAGGCAACACCGTTCATCGGTGATGAGTTCGCGTACGTCGTCTTCGGTGGCTTCCAGCTCGGGCCGAACGCCCTCCTCCGGTTCTACGTCCTCCACGTCGTCGGCTTACCGCTCGCCACCGGATTCCTGATCGCCATCCACTTCTGGCGAATTAGGAAAGACGGCGGGATCACGGGGCCGCTATGAGTCGTCTCATTACATCTGCGTCGGCGGCATCGTTGGCGGCGGCGTATCTCGCTCCTCGCGGCTGGCTACGCGCGCCCGCTGATGATGGGCACGCGTTCGGTTCGGGCGCGCTGGGCGCAGATGCTCGTCGCGAGACACGCCACCGCCTCGATGCCTTCCGCAGCGCGAGCTTGACGTGACGACTCCCCGCGGTCCCCAGCCGTTCACTGGACAGGAAAAGAGACTCCGATTGCTCGCGTTCGTGCGTCAGGACTCGATCGTGCGCGTGGACAAGCGCGTCGAGGACACGGCCATGGTCTGGCCGCACCTTCTGGTCATCGAGTTCATCGCCGCGATGCTCTGGTCCATCGGTCTCTTCGTCATCGCCGCGGCGTTCAATGCGCCGCTTCAGGACCATGCCACGCCGGACTGCACGCCGAATCCGTCGAAGGCCCCGTGGTACCTCCTGCAGCTGCAAGAGCTCCTCCTTCACATGGACAAAGGCCTCGCCGGGGTCATCGTGCCGACGATCTGGCTGACGTTCATGGCCGTGATCCCGTACATCGACCGAAGCCGTGAAGGTGTCGGCATCTACTTCACGAGCGCGAACGGGAAGCGCATCGCGATCTTTTCGGCGGTCTACACGACGGTGCTGACGTTCTCGCTCATCCTGCTCGATGCCTTCCTCAAGGCGCACGGTTATATCGAGTTCGCGACCGAGCACTTCCCGGGTGGGAAACAGCTCCTGCCCAACTACGTCATCCCGACGGCGACCATGCTCGGGCTCTCGATCCTGCTCGTGCTCATCGTCAAACGCCTCTGGGGCGCGAACACCCGCGAGTGGATGATCGCCATCTTCACCGGATTCGTCGCTGTCTATCTCGTGCTCGTCGTAGTGGGTACCTCCATGCGCGGGCCCGGCATGGATCTCTACCCGCCGTGGGGCGTACCGACGACGCACCAGTGCCTCGAGCCGAACATATGATCCGGCCGCATACCGACTCGACCCCACAGGGACTCATCGGCCGCATCAAGCGGCGGCATCTCTTCCGGCTCGGTTTCCTCGCGGGAACGCTTCTCGCGGTCACCGAGATCACCGCCTTGACCGTGCCCTTCATCAAGGTGAACAAGATCCTCGGCCTGGGTGCGAAGATCGCCGTGGGCACGAAGGCCAGCGTCCTCGACACGTTCAAGTCGACCAACGACGCGCCGGTCCTCTTCCTCGAAGGAAAGTTCTTCCTCATCCACGCACCCGGCGGGATCATCGCCGCCTACCGTAAATGCACGCATCTCGGGTGCAGCGTTCCATGGAACGCGGCCGAGGACCAGTTCCACTGCCCCTGCCACGGCTCCCTCTACGACAAGCACACCGCCGTCGTGAAGGGCGGGCCGGCGCCAAAGCCGCTGCAGCTTTTCCACATCGTCGCGGATGCAAGCGGCACGCTCGTCGTCGACACGAACCCACTCAACGTCATCGACCGCCAGGCGAACGTCTGGGACGCGAAGGTCCTGGAGATCACCGAGTAGTGCAGCTCGACCTGAACTTCATCCTCGCCGCGGTGAGCATCCTGATGTTCGTCGGCTTCCTCGCGTTCTTCGGCTACCTGATCTTCCACCAGCAATCGATGGAGCCGAAAGAGAAGACCGGCGCCGAGATCATCGAGCAGCACTACGCAGCAGGCGAGACGATCCAGCAGCCGACGCCCTACTACGTCGCGCCGATCCCTGCGGCACCGGACCCGCTCGAGATCAGCGCGAACCTCGACCGCAAGATCCTCGTGGGGGCAGGGATGCTCTTCGCGGTCTTCGCCCTCGTCGCAGGTTATTTCTTCACCCTGTTCGTCGTCCGTGCGGACGCGAGCAGCGAGCGGTGGCGCGACCGCGTCGCGTCGGAGCAGCAGCTCGAGAAGTCGATCGAGCGCGGGCGCAACATCTACGCGAACTTCTGCTTCGACTGTCACGGCAAGACCGGTCTGGGCAGCACCGATCCGACGCGCAAGGACCTTCCCGGACTTCCGTTGAACAAGCCGGCGT
>JALYLL010000113.1 GCA_030774255.1 Chloroflexota bacterium
CCGGCGACTCTACGTGAGAACGACGAACGTAGCCTCGGATGTACTCAGGGGATCGAGAGATATCCGGGACCTGGCCGTAGCAACCGACCTGCCGCTATGAGATCCGCCAAGAGCGGCCACTCGACCGGCCAGCCGAACCACTTCCCCACCTCATCCTGGTGCGCGAGCACGGCGGCGCGAACGCCGATGAGCACGAGCTCCGCGAGCGCCTGATCCTGATTCGCCTTCCAGGGCTTGTTCCACACCTGGTCCCAGCGCGCGAGCTCGCTCGTGTGAGCGTGGATGCCCTTGCCGCCGGCGACGGGGATGTCGCGCGAGACGATGGCCGCGACGGACTCCAGCTTCTCACGGACCTTGCGGAGCGCTGGCGCCTCGAGACCGAGCTCGTCCTTCACGTCATCGAGCTTCGACGGACCCGCCGATCTCAGATGCCGCACCAGACGCGAGCGCTCGTCGCCGGCGCCATCCGCTTCGGCGAGCGCGGCGCGCGCGAGCGGATCGATCGCGCGCATCGCCGCCTGATGGCAGAGCAGCACCTTGCCGCGGTGAACCTTGAGCGCGTGCGCGCCGGGCCGGAGCGCGAGCTCGCCACCCCACGGCCACTTCGTCTTCGGCCACGATCCGAACCCCGCCGAGCCGCTCTTGTACGGCGCCTCGTGCGTCGCCGCAAAGAGACTCGGCAGCGCGGAATCCTGCGTGAGCGTGAGCACGCCGCGGTCGACGAGAAAGGCCTCGGCCTCCTCGAGGGTCTCGAGCTTGCGGTCGGCCGTGAGCCGGCAGTCGTGCAGCCGCTTCTGGCGCAGCTCTGTTACGGAGTTCACGGCCGGTGATCGTCCAGCGGCGCAACTGCCTTTACTGTCACGACGTGCAGTCCCCCGCGCGGTCGCTCTCCCGAGAGCGCCTGCGTGTCATCGCCATCATCGCTCTCGCCTTCCTCCCTCTGGTAGTGATCGAGACCGCCATCATCGGCCAACAGGCTCAGGCCGGTCGCGAGAGTATCCAAGCCGGGCGCCTGGCACTGGTCCGCTCCGCGGCGGGCGCCGCCGACGGCTTCGTGACCGGCAACCTGCAGACCCTCCAAGCGCTCACCCAGACCCGCTCCATCCGCGGCGCCGAGGTCGAGACCGTGAATGCGGCCCTCCGGCCGATCATCCAGAACGACCCCAACTGGCTCACGATCGCCCTGTCCGCGGCCGACGGCTGGAACCTCTCGAGCCTCACCACGGCTGCCCACAGCGTGAACATCGCCGACCGCGACTACTTCCAGGCGGCGATCGCGGGTAACGACGGCGTCGGATCCGTCCTCGTCGCGCGCGGCACGCTGCGGGCGAAGACGATCGTCCTCGCGGTCCCGGTCGCGTTCGACAACGGGACGAAGGGCGTCCTCTCGGGCGCGCTGTCGCTCGCGAACATCGAGAAGCAGCTGAACGAAGTCGTGCCGGGCACCGCGATCGACCTGCGGGTCATCGACCGCCTCGGCCACCAGTTCATTGGTCCAGGGAGCGAGGGCGACACGCTCCCCGACCAGAACGCGCTCCCCGAGGTCCAGCGCGGCATCGCCGGCATATCGAACGCCATCCTGTCGAACGACAACGCCAGCCGCGAGAGCCTCATGGCCTTCGCGCCCGCGCCGCGCGCTGGCTGGGTCGTCGTGCTGTCGGAGCCCACGTCCTCCGCATTCGCGCTCCCCGACGGTCTGACCCGCACGGCGGTCCTGCTCACGCTCGTCGGACTGCTCGCGGCACTCGGCATTGCGTGGTACTTCGGCGGGCGCGTCGCGCGCTCGTACGTCGCGCTCGAGGGAGCGCGCTCAGAGACAGAGACGGAGCGATTCCGCCTCTACGAGGCCCTGCGGCACGCGCCGGCGCGCGTCGGCATGCTGCTCGGCCCCGATCTGCGCTACGCGATGGTGAGTCCGGGCCAGCTAACGGAGATGGGTCTCGCTGAGAAAGACGTCATCGGGCGTCTCTATCGAGAGGTCGATCCGGACCCGAGCCACCGCGCGATCCTCGAGCAGGTGTATCGGACCGGCGAGCCGTTCATCGCGAGCGAGACGCCCACGCGGACGCGTCTGCCGAGCGGCGCGACCTTCGAGGGCTACTTCAACAGCACGATCGTCGCGACACGCGACACCGCAGGCGCGATCGACGGGGTCATCTACTTCGCGGCTGACGTGACCGATCTCGTGATCGGCCGCAAGCGCGTCGAAGAGCTCGCCGCCGCGGTCGCCGGAGAGCGCGACGAGCTTCAGCACATCCTCAACGAGCTCCCGGAAGGGGTCGTCGTGATGCGCCGCGACGGAGCGGTCACACGCAACCGCGTCGCCGACGAGCTTCTCGGCACGCGGTACGAGATCCGCGACTTCCCGATCGTGCGCGCGCTCGAGGGCGAGGACGTCCGCGGCGAAGAGATGGTCATCCACAACCCAGCGCGCGGCGAGGACCTCAACGTACTCATCAGTGCCGCGCCGGTGCGTCGCGATGGCGAGATCGTCGCGGCGGTCTCGGTGTTCCAGGACATCACCCAGCTGCGCGCGTTCGAACGTCAGCGCACCGAGTTCTTCAGCATGGCGAGCCACGAGATCAGGACGCCGGTCACCGCGATCCTCCTCCAGCTCGATCTCGCCCTCCGCCAGATCTCCCGCGGCGACAGATCCAACACCGAGGAGATGCTCCGCAAGGCGAGGCAACGCACCAAAGCGCTCACCGCGCTCATCAACGATCTGCTTGACGTGTCGCGCCTCGACGTCGGCAAGTTCGCATTGGAGCTCGAGGACATCGACCTCGCAGCGGTCGTGCGACAGTCGGTCGACGAATACCCCACCGACGAGACCCATCCGATCCGGGTCATCTGGAGCGGCGGGCCCCTTCCGGTCCGGGGAGACAGCAGGCGTGTCGTGGAGGTGCTCGAGAACCTCCTGAGCAACGCCGTGAAGTACAGCCCGGAGGGCGGCGCGATCACGGTCGAGATCGGACCCGAGAAGGACCAGGCAGTCATCCGCATCCGCGACGAGGGCCTCGGTATCCCGGAGGCCGAGCGCGGTCAGCTCTTCGAGCGGTTCTTCCGGACAAGCGTCGCGAAGCCGTACGGCGGGGTCGGTCTGGGGCTCTACATCAGCCGCGAGATCGTCACGCGCATGGGCGGAGATATACGGCTCGAGTCGAGCGGCGACCGGGGCAGCGTGTTCCGGGTGACGCTCCCGCTGCAGCGGGTGCCGGTGACTTCGTCGGGCTAGCTCGGTCGCTTTAGCCACGCACCCGCGCCCAGAGTGGTATACCCGCGGGGCTTCGGTTCTGAAACAGGGGGGTGGTTATGAAGCACTTGGGTGCTCGCGCGTTCATCGTCGCCGCATTCGCGATCAGCACGCTCCTCGCGTCGCAATCTCTCGCATACGCATCCGATCCCCGGGTGAGCGGGGGTGGAGTTGTCGACGGCAGCCTGGGAACGACCTCGCAGCTCGGATTCACCGCATCGTCATCGGGCGGAGAGTTCCTCTGCGTGATGGCGGGTCGCTCTGGCGGATTCCCGTTTGGCCCGTGGGCGGACGTCCAGCAGATGCGCGTCTTGGGAAACGTCACGCCCGGCTCGCTGAGCTTCGCGGCCGATGGGTCGGCAACCTTTAGCGGTACGGCGACCATCCACGTCGTCGGCAAGACAGAGTCGGGTGAGGTCTTGACCATGACGCTCACCGACGTCGCGTACACCTCATGGCAGACCGCCGGAGGTGCCGGCGTCGCGCAGCACAAGCTGAACGTCGACGTTCCTGGCGGGACGTTCGGTCCCGCCTTCC
This sequence comes from Chloroflexota bacterium, assembly GCA_030774255.1. Lineage (GTDB taxonomy): Bacteria > Chloroflexota > Limnocylindria > P2-11E > P2-11E > 3-1-20CM-2-70-9. Next base: position 3,791 of record JALYLL010000113.1, read on the forward strand.
TCCGTTCGGGGCACATCACGATCAGGCAATAGGCGACAGACCTGGGGAGGTTTCTCATGAAGCGATTCGCAGCGATCCTCGCGGTCCTCGCGCTCGTACCGGCGCTCGGCGGTGGGGCGCAGGCATCCAGCGACAACATCTCGCCCATGTACGACTACCACATCTCCGATGCGTTCATCCAGTCACTCGGCGAGCCGACGCAGACCGGCGCCCAGGCAACAGCGACGGTGGGTGGCGATCACGTTCGCGTGGTTGGATCGGGCACGTTCAACACCGCCGCCGGGAGGGCGACCGGTGGCGGCACATTCGTTCATACCAACGCGAGCGACGTGCTCGTTGGCTTCGGAACCTGGACGGCGACGAGCCTCGTCAGCTTCACCTCGTACGGCTGCGGGATCCGCGGCGGGGAGCCGGTGCCGGCGAACTTCTGCGGCGGCCTCGCCACGATGAAGGTCCACATCAGCGCGACCGTGGTGAATCCTCCGATCGGAGCCGTGGAGACCGACGCGACCCTGGTCGTGGACTGCAAGCTCGGCACGCCACCGACCACAGCTCACGAGGGGATCAAGCTCGACGGCAGGCCCGCGGCGCCGAATTTCGACATCACCAACGACAGCCCGCACGGTGAGAC
>JALYLL010000114.1 GCA_030774255.1 Chloroflexota bacterium
CGGTCGCAATGATGGTGACGGCGAGGATGCGCATGATCACGTAACAACGATGGCGCCGTACGGTTCGGTCGGCGTATCAGAGCAGTGCCGCGGCAAGCCAGCGGTGTTGTTCGTCGATCCAGCGCAAGAGGCGTAGTCCCGCTGCGGCAAGGTCGGCGAGCACCTCGTCGTCGGTGAGGATGCGGGCGCCCTCCAGGTCCACCATCCAACGGCCACGCACTCCGGCGTCGTACTCGATCTTTTCGTAGAGGAGCTTCCCCTCGCGATGGATGTCGAACTTTCGGATGGTGATGCCGTAACGCTGCTGCTCGGTCGGAGTCGGGTCCTCGCCGGTCTGCGGGTCGTAGCGCTCGATTAGCGCGACGCCGTGCGGACCGAGGTGGCGCTGGATCGCGCGTAAGAGCGCGAGGCGCTCAGCGGGGTCGGGCTGGTTGATCAGGTTGCTCATGAGGAGTACGCCGCCGAAGGTTCGTCCGAGTTTCAGATCCTGGATGCGGGCTTCGATCTTCTCAGCGCCCTCGATGAGATCGAGCATCTCGGGGTTGAAGTCGACCGCGACTACGCGCCGACCGAGAGCGATGAGTGGATGCGTGATGCGGCCGGAACCCGCACCCAGCTCGAGGATCTCGGCGTCCTCGGGCATCTCGCGGTCGATCAGCTCGGGCTCGCCGGCGGCCTCGAGCAGCCGATAAAGCTCGACGGGCGCACCGGGATCCCGCACACCCGGAGTGTGAGGGATAGCGAGCAAGCGATCAGCCAGTGAAGCGGACGACATCGACGAGCAGCGCCGGCGTCACACGTTCCGCCCGGCTTACGAGCGCGCCGGTCTCGTCGAGGACGCGATACCCGTTCGCGATGGGGGTGACGTTGTCGGGGATGATCGTGCGCACGAGGTCCCCGTGCTGGTCGAAAACGAGATAGCTCGGCGTGTAGCGGCACTTGTAGAAGTCACCGATCGCCTGGCCTGCCGCGCTCGGAAGCTCCACCCGTACGAATCGGCACTGACCGCTGAGGCTCGTCGCCGCGATCTTGATGGTCTGCCGGTTCGCCATGCAGATGAGGCAAAAGTTCGAGTAGAGCTCGACGACGACCGGCTTGCCGCCCTTCACGAGGCGCGCGAGCTGCTCCGGGGAGGTGATGTCGGCGCTACCCGGCCGCATCGATAGCCAGATGGCGCCGAACACGACGAGATCGATCGCGAGAGTGGCGCCAAGCGCCAGGAGCGCGGCCGACCCGGCCGGCGCGAGAACGATCGCGATTCCCACGATCGTCGGGATCGTGACGGCGAGGACGAGGAGCAGGTAGCTGTAGTGGTTGAGGCTCCTCAGCGGTGAAACTCTTCGTGGATCAGGCGGACGGCCTTCTCGCGATCCTTCTCCATCACCACGAGGGAGATGTTCAGCTCGCTCGAGCCCTGCGCGATCGCCACGACGTTCACGTTGGCCTTCCCGAGGGCCGTGAACACCCGCGCCGCGACGCCGGGTGTGCCGCGCATGCCCTCCCCCACCGCCGCGACGATCGCGACGGGGCGCTCGACGTCGATCTTCTCGACGTCGTGGCGCCGGAGCTCCGCGTTGAACATCCGCTCGAGCGCGCTCTTGAGACGGTCGGTCGCCTCGTCCGGGACGACGAGGCAGATCGAGTTCTCGCTCGATGACTGGCTGATCATCATCACGGACACTTTCTCGGCGGCCGCTGTGTCGAACACGCGCGCGGCAAAGCCGGGTACCCCGCTCATGCCTGCGCCCTGCACGGTGATCATCCCGAGCCCGCCGAGAGATGTGGTCGCCTTCACGACGCTGCCGTCCTTGTCGGTGTTGTTCGTGATCGTCGTACCGCGATCCGATGGCGCGAACGTGTTCAGGATGCGGACCGGGATACCGGCCTCCACCGCGGGGAGCACCGTGCGGGGGTGGATGACCTTGGCGCCGAAGTAGCTGAGCTCGGCGGCTTCGGCGTAGGACATCGAATCCAGCGGCTTCGCGCCCTTCACCACGCGCGGATCGGCGCTCATGACGCCGCTCACGTCGGTGTAGATGCGAAGATCATCGGCCTTGGTCGCCGCCGCGAGGACCGCCGCCGAATAATCGGATCCGCCGCGCCCGAGGGTTGTCGTGACCCCCTCGACAGTCGAACCGATGAAGCCGGTCACCACCGGCACGACGCCGTACCCGAGCCTCGAGTCGATCTCCTTCGATGCGCGAGCGCGGGTCTCCTCGAGGATCGGATTGGCATGCCCGAACGCGTCGTCGGTGATGATCAGTCCTTCCGCCGAGAGCGCTTCGGCCTTCGTGCCGGTGTGGTTCAGGACAGCGGCAACGATCGGCGCCGAGATCCGCTCGCCGTACGAAACGATCGCGTCGAGCGTCCGCGCGGTGCACTCGCGGAGGATCGCGACGCTCTGCAGGAGCGCGGTGGTGCGCTCGGTGAGGTCGGCGATCTCCTTCAGCACATCGGCGGATTCGAAGCCGAGGGCATCGGCGATGAGGTTTCGATGCTCGCCCGACAATCTAAGGATCGTGTCCTGCGCGGTCTGTGCATCGCCGCCCTCGGCGGCACGAGCTGCGCCGATGAGGGCGTCGGTCGTGCCCGCGGTGGCGGAGACGACGACGATGCGCTGACCCCGAGTGCTCTTGACGATCTCGGCGACGCGCTGCAGCGCGGCGGGCGACGCGACCGACGTCCCGCCGAACTTCAGGACCGTCCGCATTACGGGACTTCCCGCGCGATCTGGATCACGTCCCCGAGTATCGCGGACGCGGTCGCGTCTCCGCCCGCCCCGGGCCCGCTCCACACCAAACGTGGAACGAGATCGCTCTCGAGCGTGATCACGTTCGTCGGTCCCGTAGCCTGCCCCTCGAGCGAATCCGCCGCGACCTCCTCGGGCCCCACGCGGGCTTTGGTGGCCTTCTCGCCGAAGTCGGCCACGGCGAGGAAACGGACCCGCGCGCCGCGCGCGGCGGCGCCGGTCATATCCGACGCGGCGATGCCGCGGAGGCTCGTCCGGCGCACATTGTCAGGGTGGAAATGCCGGCTCTCCAGGATCGAAATGAGGATGGACAGCTTGTACGCGGCATCGTGCCCGTCGACGTCGTTGCTCGGGTCCGCCTCCGCGTAGCCCGCGGCCATGGCCTCGGCGAGAGCCTCGTCGTACGACTTCCCCGTCTCCATACGCGAGCAGATATACGTCGTCGTGCCGTTGAGGAGGCCGCGCAGCACGCGCGGACGCACCGCGCCGAGTCCCCGCATGCCGGCGATGACCGGGACAGCGGCCGCAACGGCGGCTTCGAAACGCAGCTCGCGCTTCGCGAGTCGGGCGGCCTCGTGCAGGGCCTTCCATTCCTTTGCGACGAGCTCCTTGTTCGCGGTGACGACGTGCTTCCCTCGCTCCAACGCGCCGAGCTCGAGGTCGCGCGCGGGGTCGGTCCCGCCGATGACCTCGACCACGATCGAGACCTCGTGATCGTCCAGGATCGCGTGCGGGTCGGTCGTGACCGGGACGTCGCCGGCGTCACGCGCCCTCTGGGGATCGCGCACGGCCGCCGCGACCAGACGAACGGGCCTTCCGGCGGCCGCGTCGATCCGCCGCGAACGATCCGCGAACGCACGCGCCACGGCGGAGCCTACCGTCCCGAGGCCGAGCAGCCCCACGCCGATCGCCCGGGCGCTCATAGCGGACGTCCCCACACGAGGTTGCCGGCAACCGCGAAACGAACGCGATCCTCTCCGCGCTCGGCGAAGAGCGCGCGGACCTCGTCGACGAACGCGTCCGTGCGTTCCTGGAGCGTGGCCCGGGAGAGCGAGCTGGTGCTATGCAGCGCGTTGACGAATTCGTCGACAGAGAGGTCGACCGGGACCAACGACGTGCGCTGAAAGCCAGCCCGCTCGAATAAGCCACGCCGCGCGAGATCGCCGAACAGATCGACGACGAATTCCTTGGCGTTAATCGGTGAATACCTCTTGAAGATCGCGATGAGGTTGTCGCGCCACGCCGGTGCGTATTCCCAGTCGATGTCGGTCGCGACGAGATAACCGCCTGGAGCGAGCGCGTCCCGGAAGCGCGGCATGACGACCTCGTGGTCCATCCAGTGCAGGCTCTGGCCGGTCGTGATGAGGCCGTACGGCGGATCGAGTGGAGCCGTCTCGGCCGGTCCGACGATCCAGTTGATTCGCGTATCGCGCCCGCCCGGGAGGCGCTGCGCCTCGTCGATCATCGCGGCGGACGGATCCACCGCGTCGATCCGCGCCGCGAAGGTGGTCATCTGCCGCGTCAGCGCCCCGGTGCCGCAGCCCGCGTCGAGTACGGTGCACGGCTCCACGATGAGCCGGCGGAGGATGTCGAATACCGGAGCCGGATACGCCGGCCGGTACCGGTAGAGCTGTGCCACGCCCGGATCCCTCCAGACCGCGCCGAGCCTCTGCTTCAGCTCGACCGTCATTCGATCGCCTTGGCGAGGAGGTCGAGCGCCGCGCCCACCGACGCGAGGCGATTGCCTTCGCGGTCGTAAGGCCATTGGAACTTTTTCACGGCCGAATACTCGTCGCTGTCGACGGCGACGTAGATGAGTCCGACCTTCTTGCCCGGCGTCGCGCCGCCCGGTCCCGCGATGCCCGTGATGCCGAGACCGATCTTCGCGCCAAGCCGCGCCCGCGCTCCACGTGCGAGCGCTCCGGCGACCACCGACGAGACGGCGCCGTGTCCGTGGATGAGGTCGGGCGGCACGTCGGCGAGGATGGTCTTCGCTTCGTTCGAGTACACGACCGCGCCACCCTTGAAGTAGTCGCTCGAGCCTCCGTGCGCGGTGAGGACCGCCGCGAGCAGCCCGCCGGTGCAGGACTCGGCGGCCGCGACGGTCAGCTTGCGGCGTCGTAGGCGCGTGTGGATCGCGCTCATGCGCTCCTCGAGCTCAGGCAGCGTCGGCGGTCGTTTGTTTGGCACGCAGCACGAGTCTGACGCCAGAAAGTACGGTGAGCGCGGTGGCGGCCACGACCAGCGCGTTCGCGTCCGCGGCGAGACCGGCGGCCGGCCAAGCTGCTGCGGCGAGAAGCAGGGCGACTGCCGCGACCTGGAGGACCGTCTTCGCCTTGCCATCGATGCTCGCGCTGACAGCGTGAGGGGCGCGCGCCCTGACCTCGATGGCGACGAGCTCGCGGGCGCAGATGACGACGACCGCCCAGGCCGGCGCGATCCCCCGAATCGCGAGGGCGGCAAGCGTGCCGACGACGAGGATCTTGTCCGCCAAGGGATCCAGCGCGGCGCCGAACGCCGTCGCGCCACGGCGGCGCGCGAGGGGTCCGTCCAGCGCGTCCGTGGCGGCGGCGCCTAGGAAGACGAGAAGCGCCAGCGGCGCATCACCGGTGGCGATGAGACCGATCACCGGTATGACGAGGAGACCGCGGGTCGCGCTAAGCGCGTTCGCGAGCGTCACTGCGCCACGAAGACGCGCTCGACGACCTCCCCTTGCCGGCCGAGAGACGCGATGACCTGACCGTTGTGGTTCACCTGAACAGCCGCCGCGTTGCCCGTGCGGATACGGACTTCATTCCCCTGGAACGTAGCGGTCTCGCCATCCTTGAAGACACGCCCCTGGCACGGGTCACATTTCCCGTCGACGGTGGCGAGGATCCAGGAGTCGCCACCGGTCACCCGCACGATGACGACGGCGGCGGTGTACGCGATCACGACGTTGCGCGTCTCCTCGACCGTGCCGCCGGCGCTGTTGCGCGCGACGACGCGGAAGGACTGCGCTCC
>JALYLL010000115.1 GCA_030774255.1 Chloroflexota bacterium
AGGTCACGCGCCAATACCTCAGCCCACTCGCCGTGTCCTTGCGATGGAACTCGCGGTAGTGCGCATCGCCGGGATAGCCCGTGACCGCCGACCAGACCTGGCTCGAAACGCGATCGTGCCGCGCGATCGCGACGACATCGGAATCGCCCACGTAGTAGGGGCGAAGCAGATCGACATCGCTCGATGACGTCGGCGCGTCCACGACCTGAAAGCGTTCTTCGTGCGGCGCCCACCGACCGAGCTCGCTCTGCCCGCGACGTCGCCGGATATCGCCGGCGGGGCGCGCGTGCCCGGGCAGAAGCGCGGCATCGGTGAAGAAGTGCGTGATGCCGTGCGCCGCGAGCGCTTTCTCGAGGCCGGGTGCGTACGCGCACTCCGGCAACCAGATGCCCGTCGGATCGAGACCCGTGAGGCGGCGCGACGAGCGACGGCCGATGCCGAGCTGCGCCTCGACCGATGGGCGATCGAGCAGTGGCAGATAACCGTGGGTCGCGGCCGAGGTGAGGATCTCAACGTGACCGGTTTTTGCAAGATCGGCGAACGCGCCGACGAGGTCGCGCCCGAAGCGCGTTCGGTACGCCTCGCGCAAGCGCCGGTACGAACCGACGTAGAAATTGGCGAGCGCGGCGCGACCCTGATCTGGTGCGTCGGTGAAGCGCCGAACGTCCTTATCCGCGCGCAGGACCTGATCGTCGATGTACTCGAGCGTGCGGACGTTGATGTCCCGATCCGCAAGCTGCTCGATGAGGATCGGCGTGAGCCCGATGACGATGCGGTACGCGACTCGCGCCTCCCGAAGATCGTGCAGGAGCACCAGCAACGGCAAGTACGTCCCGAGCACCGCCTCGTGGATCCACTCCTCACCGTGCGGCCACCGGCCCGCGCCGCGGCAGTAAGGCAGATGCGAATGGAGCGCAAGAACGAAGGTGCCCATCGTTACGTACTGTCGCCGAAGGCGCCGCTCCTAGCCAGCGAGCGTCACAAAGCGCCCCGCCGGGCCGCCGCGGTACTGTAGGAGTCCTCACGGGGAGGTGTGTCAATGGTGCGATCCACGAGGCCTATTGCCATCATCGCGCTCGTCGCGCTGCTCGTAGCGACTGCGTGTTCCGGAACTGGGTCAGGCGGCTCGTCCGGGACGGCGCCGCCCGGCAGCACGATCACCGTCATGTCGCTCTGGGGCGGCAGCGAGCAGGAGTCCTTCCAAAAGGTGCTCGACGCCTTCAAGGCGAAAACGGGCGTGACCGCGAACTTTGAGTCGCAGAGGACGAACTACTCGACGATCCTTCAGACACGAATCTCCGGCGGGAACCCGCCGGATGTCGCGATCATCCCGGGGATCGGGTTCCTTCGCCAATTCGCGCGACAGGGATCTCTCAAGAAGGTGTCCGACGTTGGCGTTGACCTGAATGCGATCAAGGGCAACTACCCACCAGGAATTCTCGAGATCGGTCAGGTCGATGGGACGCAGTACGCGATCATGGTGAAGTTCAATAGCAAGAGCACCATGTGGTTCCGGCCCGACAAGTTCAAGACGCTCGGCGTGTCGCCGGCCACCGACTACCCAAGCTTCGTAAAGCTGCTCGGCGACATCAAGGCCAAGAACCAGGCGCCCATGGGACTTGGCGCCAGTGATTCGTGGACACTGACCGACTGGTTCGAGAACATCTATGCGAAACAGGCAGGTCCGGAGAAGTACGACCAGCTCTTCAGCGGCAAGCTGCCATGGACCGACGCATCCGTCGCGGCGGCTGTGGACACCATGAAGCAAGCGGTCAAGGAGGACTACGTCGCCGGCGGGATCACCGCGGCTCTCGGCCGCAGCTTCACCGACGGCATCGGCCAGGCATTCAGCACGAACCCATCGGCCGTCATCTACTACGAGGGTGGCTTCGTCGGTGGAATCGCGACGGGCCAGACGAACACCGCGCTTAAGGTCGGCGAGTCGATCGACTGGTTCGACTTTCCGTCGATCAACGGCAACAAGACAGTCACGATCGGCGGCGACGTCATCGCCGCATTCACGACCAAGCCGGGGGTCAAAGAGTTCCTCAACTACATGACCACCGCCGACTCGGGGGCGGTGTGGGCCGGCACCGGGGCGATCATCTCGCCCATCAAGTCCGTCCCAGCGAGCGCGTACCCGAACGACCTCGCGAAGCGAGAGGCGGCACAGGTCGCAAACGCGAGCGCGGTCCGCTTCGACGGCTCGGACCTCCTGCCTTCGGGCGGCGGCGACAGCCTGGGCGCGGCGCTCCAGACCGCGATCCAAGGCAAGACCGTCGACTGGGCGGCCTTCGAATCGGCAATGCAGACCAAGTGGAAAGCGGAGAAGTAAGCCGCTCGGACTGAATCCACGGAGCGGGCGGGTTACACAGCCCGCCCGCTCCTTAACGAACGGAGACAGATGGGGCTCGCGCCGACACCGGTAGTACCGACTCGCGAACTGCCCGCACGAG
>JALYLL010000116.1 GCA_030774255.1 Chloroflexota bacterium
ATCCGCTACGTCGAGCGTCTCCAGCATTCGCTCGAAGACGTGTATCTCCGTCTCGTCGGAGGTCACGCGTGAAGAAGGCGCTGATCGTCCTCGAGAAGGAGTGGCTCGAGCTACGTCTTCAGCCCACGCTGCTTTTGGCCACGCTGATCCTGCCGCCGCTTATCACTGCGTTCGCGGTCGTCGCGTTCTTTGTCGTGGGCAAGATCTCAAGTGGCATAAGCCTTCCCTCGACGCCGCTCCCGCCTGAGTTCGCCGGGCTCTCGCTCCTCGAACTCGGGCAGGCGATCGTCGGAAAGCAGTTCTCGACTCTCTTTCTGCTCCTACCGATCTTCATCCCATCGGTCCTCGCGTCCTATGCGATCGTCGGGGAGAAACGAGAGCGGACTCTCGAGCCGGTCCTCGCGACGCCGATCCGCACGTGGGAGCTCCTGCTGGGAAAGATCCTCGCGGCGCTCATCCCGGCTCTCGGCATCACGATCGCGTCAGCGGCTCTATTCGTGGCCGGCGTTCTCACGTTCGCCGTGACTGACCGTGTACGCGAGGTCGTCGTGACGCCCGGTTGGGTCCTCGCCGTTCTCGTCGACACGCCGCTGCTCGCATTGATCGGGGTGGCACTCATCGTCGTGCTTTCGTCGCGGGTGAACGACCCGCGGACCGCGCAACAGATCTCAGCAGTCCTGGTGGTGCCGATACTCGGCCTGCTATTCGGTCAGCTGGCCGGAGTGATCGTGCTCGGGCCGGCGCTCGCGCTCGGGATCGGGGTCGTCCTCGCCATCGTCGCGGCCGGCGCGCTCTGGGTCGCCACGCGGCTGTTCCAGCGTGAAGTGATCCTGACGAAATGGCGCTGAGCTGCTGAAACCTCGAGCGACCACGCGGGACGACGGGCTGTGAGGAGCGCCGTCCGGGGTACGAGGCGTACGCGATCGACAAAGAGCTGCGCGGACATTGGACGACCGGTTTCGACGACTACTGCGAGCTGGAACTCTAGTGCGCCTGAGCGGGTGGCGGGAATCGGACCCGCGCCTCAACCTTGGAGGGGTCGCGCGCTTCCATTACGCCACACCCGCGCGAGCTAAACGCCTCAGGTACGTTCGATCGCGATACAGTTCGCACAAACGATATCGCACTTTGCTACTTCCTCAAGGATTTTCGCGCGACCTGCGCGACCAATCATCCGAGTCACGGTGTAGTCCTTCTGGGATGAGTCTCGATGGTCGAACTGCATGACGTATGAGGGGTAGCGAATGCCGCAATCCGTGCAGGGAACGTCCCGAAGCTGTTCCAATAACTTCGCGTGCGCCCTCCAGCGCTCTCGTTGCTCATCGAGGCGACGCGATGTGCCAGGAACAGCTTTCTCGCGCGTGCGCAGCCATCGATATGTCCGCCCGGCGTGACAGTTCGCGCAGACGATGTCGCATTTCTCGATTTCCGCGATGAGGCGGGAGCGCGACATCAGCATCGCACGACCGCTCATCACGTTGAAAGATTTCTTGGCGGGGTCACGGTGGTCGAAGTCCATCACCCACGGCGAGAAATTGCGTCCGCAGTCGGCACAAGGTCGGTGACGCACTTCGCGAAGGAATTCCAATGTGGTGTGCTGTCGCCGCGTGACGCGAGCGATCTCCTGGTCGCGGTGCCCGAGGTAGTAGGCGACGTTGTACGGCCGCTGGTCTCGCTTTTGGTTCACATCGCACAGTTAGAACACTTGTTCGGGACGTGTCAATAGGCTGGGAGCCCAGCTAGGGCGAAGTCGTGAGCATGGTCTCGAACGTGAGCGCGTCTGGCGTGTAGAAGAACTCGAGAACTCGTGCGGGCGTCGATGTGCGATTCAGAACTTGCACCGCCGCGCCCGGTGCGACGCCAGTGCCCTCTTTGGGTCCGCGGAAATCGTGAGAGTCGCCGGCCCTACGAATCTCGATCTGGCCGTCCAACACGAAGATCATCTCGGCTCCGCCGTGCGACTCCGAGGCGGTCCGCCCGCCGCCTTCGAGGGTGATCAGATCGAGCCGGATCGTGTACGAGCCGTCGGGCTGCGGAAGCGGCAACCGCGGCCCAACGGCGAGTCGGCGCATCGTCGCAAGGGTCGTCGACTCGAGTCCGGTTTCGGCGATCGCGAAGGCGTACCAGACGCTTGCCGTGGTCCCCAGGTTGGTCTCGGTGACTGGGAGCTGCGGCAACCCGGGACCTTCACCCGCCTTCAAATCGATAACACCGCTCGGCGTCGTCCATCGCACCGCACCTTCCGCGACGTAGCCGATGGCCGGGATCGTCTGCGGATGCACGAACGATCCGCCGGGAGCCAAGCTGGACGTTTGCCACACGCCGAGGAACGGCTGCGCATGCTGCCGGGCCGCAAACCCCTCTGTCGCGAGAGTCGCCCTGGTCACGCCTTTCGCGGTGGGATCGGAGACCGCAACGGGCGTAGGACTCGGTGGACTCGATGGACTCGCGCTGGGCGATGCGGCGGCCAACGAGGGCGTCGGGGAGCTCGCCGTCGCTCCGCCCGTGCAAGCGACCGCCGCAACGATGATCGCGAACAGCGGTGGGGTGATCCGACGCACGCGGGCAGTGTGGACCTAAGTGCGCCACCTGGCAGGTGCACCGTCAGTCTCGTGCACTTTCCCCCGCCGCTCGAGGTAACGCAGGTGCGCGAGCGTCTCCGCGAGAGCGAACCGTTCCTCGTGTGGCGAGCGGAGCACCGGAAAGAGCGTGCGGCACACTGCATACGCGTCGCGTTCCCCGTCACCGATCGCATCGAGCGTCGCGCGCAGTCGGTCCTCGTGGTGCGCGAGGATCTGATCGACGCGGCCCGGAAGGTCGTCGAACGGATCCCCGTGCGCGGGAAGCACGCGCGTGACCGGCAGCGAACGCACCGATCGGAGCGCATCGAGAAAATCACCAAGAGGGTCGTCGCGTGAGTACGGGTAGAGCCCGACGTTCGACGTGATCCGTGGCAGGACGTGGTCGCCCGAGAACAGGATTCGTTCAGGCTCGTCGACGAGGACCGCGTGATAGTCGGTGTGACCAGGCGTCCATTTGAGGCGGGTGCGCCGGCCACCGAGGTCGAGCTCCTCGCCGTCGTCGGCCGCGGTCACCTTCTCGACTTCGTCCACGGCTCGGCCGATCTCGAGCCACGACTCGCGCATTCCTTCGTCGACGGCGGCCGGCATGCCGTGCCGCTCGAACCAGGCGTACGTCTCATCGATCATCGAGTGATCGCGGGACCACATGCGCCCGGCGTTCTCGAGCTCGGGCCCGTGCATCACGATCTCGGCGCCGGCGCGCTCGAGCGTTCCCGCCATGCCGATGTGATCGGGATGAAGGTGGGTGACGAACACGCGTCGCACGTCTGCCATCGCGACCCCGGCGTCGGCAAGCGCGGCGCGGAGCGCGGCCTCCGCGTCCTTCGTATGCATGCCCGTGTCGACGAGCGCATAGCCGGACGAGCCTTCGATCAGGTAGGCGTTGATGCTTCGGAGAGCGAGCGGCAGAGGAAGCGTGATGCGCCGGACGCCCGGCGCGACGATCGGAGCGTTCAGCGTGCGGGGTCGTTCATGAAGCTCATCACAGATAGAATGGTTATCTCCCGGCCCGTTCGTCTAGAGGCCTAGGA
>JALYLL010000117.1 GCA_030774255.1 Chloroflexota bacterium
CTGCGCCGCAACGGGCAAATCACCCTCCCCTCGGAGGTGCGCCGCCGCATGCGCGCGTCCGAGGGTGATGTTTTTGTGGCCGAGGTGCGCACCCCCGACGAGATCGTTCTCCGCAAGAAGAGCCTCGTCGACGCATCACAGGCGTATTTCTGGACGGACGAATGGCAGCAGGGTGAACGCGAAGCGCAGGACGATATCCGGCGTGGACGCGTTAAACGCTTCCGGTCCGCCAAGGCGCTCATTTCTGACTTGAAGCGGTGATCTTCGAGCGGACCAGCCGCTTCAAACGGGCCGCAAGAAAACTCACGGCTCCTGACCGGGAACGGCTCGCCAAGGCGCTGGCCTTGTACGAAGGAGACCCAGCCCACCCGTCTCTCGGGATCAAGCGCATCCAGGGGACGCGAGGGATTTGGGAAGGCCGGGCGTCCGACGCCATCCGCTTCACGTTTGAGAAGATCGAGGGCGGAATCCTTCTCCGAAATGTGGGCCTGCATGACGCGACGCTCGGGCGACCGTGAGCTTCTCATGCGATCACCTCGACCCATTCATTCCCACGCTCGGGTAGGCGCGCTGCTTCGTCCGTGACTTTCGCGCGGAGCACCGCACCTTTGCCGAGCTTCGCGCGGAGATAGCGCGCGGTCGCGATCGCCTCTTCTTTGCGCGCGCCATCCGGCGCAAAGAGGCCGATCTGCCGGCCGCGCGCAGCCTCGACCTCGGGGACCTCGAGCGCGCATCCGGTCACCAGGCCGAGCTCGGCGCGTTCCTCAAGCGCCCAGCGAAGCGATCGCAGAAGCGCGGCGGCCTCGCGGGTCGGCGGAAGCACGGTGCGCTCGATGCGCAGCGGACCGGCGTCCTCGCGATCGAGGCGCAGGTCGAGGCGGAGCGCGGCGAAGCCTTCGCGGGCGAGCGCCGCGGATATCTCATCGACCACGACTTTGAGCGCGAACACGAGCTGCTCCCGCGAGCCGATCGCGTCGTCCCACGCGCGGCGCGCTCGAATCCGACGCGGCGGGGCGGACGCACGGACCATGTCGCCGTACTCGCCGCGCGCGAGCGCGTGCGCGCGGGCCACGGCGCTGCCAAAACGATCGAACACCGACCCGCGTGGCAGATCCGCGAACTCGCCGACGGTACGCAGGCCGAGCAAACGCAGCTCGTCGTGCACCTTCGGGTCGACCGGCAACACATCGAGCGGCAGCGGCGCGAGGAACGCGCGCCCATCGTCCACCGAACGCACTTCGCCTGGCGGGGTTCGCTCGGCGACGACGCGCGCAACGAACGGGGTCGGCGCGATCCCGGCCGACGCGCGAGCGCCGACCCGCGTGCAGCGCGCCAACACGTTCCGCGCGACCCGAGCAGGCGCACCGAGCAGGTCTTCGGTGCCGGCGAGATCGCAGGCGAACACGCCCGGGTCGAGCACGCCCACGCGCGGAAGAGCCGCATGGAGCGTCGCGAGCAACCGGCCATGCAGCTCGGGCGCGTCGGTCACGACGATCGCGAGGGTGACTGGATCTCTCATACCGCGACCGTGCTGAGATCGGCACGCGTGCCGAGGTCGGCGAGAGCACCGTCGAGCGACGTGACGGAGAAGAGCGCGCGATCGCTCGTCTGCGCGCGCCCTACCGCGAACGACCATCCGACGGTGCGATCGAACCGTCGCTCCCACGCCACGCGCTCGAAGACGAAGGTCGGGATCGCGACGCGTCGCCCTCGTTCGCCCGCCACGACGAGGAGGGCAGCAGGAGACCCGCGGACCGCGGACAGCGCCGGCGCGAGGTCATCGACGTTCACCCCACCGAACGCAGGGTCGCCGACGTCAACGACGACGAGGCGGAAACCCTCGCTGCGCAATGCTGCGGCCGTCGCGAGCGCGAGACCGGCGCCGCGCGCGCGCACGACGACGAGGCGCTCGAGATCCACGTTTGCGCGCTGCGCGGCAAGCGGATCGAACGACGCGGTCGGATCGATCCAGGCGGCCATCCCACCCTGCGCCTGCGCAGAGGCGGTCGCACGGAATGCGAGCCGGAGCTTTCCGACGCTTGGCGGACCGATGAACGCGATGGGCTCGCCCGCGACGAGCCCGCCGCCGATCACACGATCGAGTGACGATTTCGTCGCGATGACGAGCTCGCTGCGATGGCGCTCGCTTGTACTGCCGCGCGCAAGCGCGTGTACGCCAAACCGTCCTTCTATGCGCGCGATCGCACCGGCCAGTCCGTTCGCAGCCACATCGCTCCCCTTGACCGTTCGCGAATCGTCCGTTTCAGCCTGCCGCTGGCCACATTCAGGCTGTTAGAACGAATGTTCTAGAGACTACGCGGGCCTAAAAGACCTGTCAACAAGACCCCGCGAGTGCCAAAAAGGATTGCAGTGGCCGTGTTCCTGCACGCCCTCTGCTGATGATGAGTGGGACCGCACCCGGAAAGTGCGCCGACTGTGGAGCCGACGCGTACATCCAACTGGCTATCGGCGACGCGATGCTTTGCGCGCATTGCTATCAGGACCGCCTTGGACTCACCAAGAAGCTCCTCGGACGCAATGGCGGCGACCCCGCGTCCACGAAGCGAATCCCGCTGCGGCCCCGCCCGATCTAGGACGTCGTCGCGGCCTGCGGCCGCGCTGTCGCGACCGCCTCGCGTAGCGCGCTGACGCGCAGCGCCGCATAGCCAGCCAGCAGCGTGACGATCACACCGCCGACCAGGAAGGCGTTGTTGATCCCGACGAGGGTGCCGACCGATCCCAGGACCAGCTGCCCCAGCGGCATGAACCCGATGAAGACCATCGTCTGGACGCTCAGGACGCGTCCCCGTAAGGCGTCGGGTGTCCGGGTCTGCATGAGCGTGTTCGCCATTCCCATGAAGATCATCACGGCGAGACTCGTAAGTCCGACGAAGACCATCGCGCCGATCACGGTGTGTTGCAGTCCGAAGAAGATGAGCAGCGTGCCGTGGGCGAATGCCGCTCCCACCAGGAGGGCACCGCGGCGCTTCCACCCACCCGCGGCGGCGGTCAGGAGCGCACCGATCAGTGCGCCGGCGCCCGACGCTGCGAGAAGCCACGAGAGCTCGATCGCGCCGACGCCGAGAAGCTGCGCCTCCGCCGGGAGAAGCTGGATATAGGGACGCGTCAGGAGCGCGGTCGCGACGCTGAGTAGGACGACCCAGCGCAACACCGCGTCGCCCCGGATGAACGAGAGGCCCTCCCTGATGGAATCGAGGAGCGAAAGCCGTGGACCGTATTCGATCGCGGGTTGCGGGCGCATGAGAACGAGCGCCACGACGATCGCGAGGTACGAGATCGCGTTGATCAGCATGAGACCGCCGACGCCAAACGGAATGATGAGGACTCCGCCGATGAGAGGCCCGACGAGGGTCGCGCCGTTGAAGGCTGCTGAGTTCAGGCCGATCGCGCTCATGAGCTGTTTGTCCGAGACCAGGCGCGGGACCATCGCCTGGCGCGTGGGGGCGTCGAACGAGAAGATGATCGAGTTGAGCGCGCTGATGAGAACGATCTCGACGATGTTGATCTGATTCGATATCGCGAGGTACGCGAGAATCGCCGCGAAGATTGCCGCGGTCGATTGCGTGACGAGCAGCAGGCGTCGGCGATCGGCGCGATCCGCGACGACCCCGCCAAAGAGGCCGAAGGCGAGCCCCGGGAGCGCGCGGGCGAGGCCGACGAGACCGAGATAGAACGGAGCGAGCTGTGGCACTCCGTCCTTGATCGCCAGCTGCACGACGAGCCAGCCCAGCCCGAACTGCTGCATCCACGTCCCGATGTTCGAGACGACCAGGCCGATCCAGAAGAGGCGAAAGTCGCGATGCTCGAGCGCCGACCACAGCGAGGTGCGGCCGGGCTCCGCGGCCGCGGCCTCGTCGAGCCCTTCGGCTTCGAGTTCGGAGGCGAGTTCTTCTGAGGTCACGTTCGGCGAGAGTGCATGGGAGTCGAACCCACCACGGAACGTTCTACGCCCCGTCAACGGTTTTGAAGACCGAGGGACTCACCGGAGCCCCCGCACTCTCAACGAGCTTCCGAAGGAAGCTCAATCCGAGTCTACGGAGGAAAAAAGTTGGACGTGGGGCGCCAACGAGGAGATCCGACGCCAGGTCGTCTGACCTGGCTGTCGGACCTCAAATTACTGCGCGGAGAGATCCGCCTGCTGGGCCTCCACGACCTCGCGGTTCGGGCGGCGGTCCTGGTGCTTGTTGCGCCCATTCGTCTGCCACGACTTGCGGCTCTCGCCGGTCGGCAGCGCGACGAGGTCGCGCTTGTCCATCATGTTGCAGTAGCCGTCGAAGACGACACCCTTGTCCATGACGAGCGAGGGGGTGACGACGTCGGCCTTCACGCGGGCGTGGCCGCGGAGCTCGACGGAGT
>JALYLL010000118.1 GCA_030774255.1 Chloroflexota bacterium
GGAGTCGCCCGCGCGGCAATGCTGATGGCGGCGCAACAACAGCAATGAGGGTTCGGGTCGAGCACGTCACCCGTTTCGAGTACGACACGGACGTCGTCGAGAGCGTCATCGACGTCCGCCTCGGTCCCCGCAGCGACCCGCATCAGCGGTGGGGCCGATTCAACATCGGCGTCGATCCGGCGGGTGCGGTACGCCGATACGGCGACGGATTTGGCAACACCGGGTTCCTCGTGACGCTGGCGCGACCGCATCGGCACCTCGAGCTCCGGACGATCGGGGAGATCGAGACCCTCCTCGCGGATCCTTTCGCCATCCCTGCGCAGCCACCCGACCCGCTCGGACCTTCAGCTCTCGCCGATTTTCTCGACCCCTCTCCGCTCGTTCCGTTGGTCCCCGAGCTCGTCGCGCTCGCGGGGCCGCATCGTCCGACATCGGCGGAGGACACGTTCGACGCGGTGCGGCGACTGACGCATCTCGTCAACGAGCGCCTCGACTACGTTCCCGGCGTGACGACGGTCGAGACGACGGTCGTCGAAGTCCTCGGGGAGCCGCGCGGCGTTTGCCAAGACTTCGCGCATCTCCTGCTTGGCCTCTGCCGCTCGGTCGCGATCCCGGCGCGCTACGTGAGCGGATACACCGTGGCCGCCGCGAGCGGGCCGGAGCGCGGCGCCGGCGCTTCGCACGCGTGGGTCGAAGCGTTCACGCCGACGCACGGCTGGCGTGGATTCGATCCCACGAACGATCTGGTCGCGAGCGCATATCACGTCAAGGTGGCGACCGGCCGCGATTACGGCGACGTCCCTCCGCACCAGGGAACATTCCGCGGCCAGGCCGAGGAGATCCTGTCGGTCGAGGTCACGACAGCGATCGCGTAGCGGACTGCGCCATCATGGCGCCGACAGCAGGAGGGTGGGGCCATGGATATCGAGCTCGCGGAACAACACATCTACCTACTCACAGACCGGCTCACCGCGACGGACATCCAACAACGCGCGATGGATCGTCGGACCGGCGCGTTCGGGAGCGGGATCGGAAACCTGCTCCAGCGTCCGAAGACCGAGGACATAGAGCTTGTCAACAGCCAACGCCGACTGGAGCCCTTCTGGCACATCGGCGGTCGCGCGAAATACGTCTACGACCGGTCGCACGAATATGCGGTACCCGCGAGCGGAACTGAGGTCCGCGATGTCACGATCGAGGGCCAAACCCACCCGGTGACCGCCGCCGGCGGGCGAGGCACGTTCACCCTCCGCGCGATCGAACACTGCCGTGATGAGCTCGCTCAGGAGATGTACGTCGACGGCGTATCGGGAACGCCGATCACCGACGCCAAGGAGATCCTCGGGGGACCACGCGAGGAGGTCGCGGATTTGAGCGCGGCCGGTGAGAACAACACGGTCATCGTTCCGCCCGCCCAGCACGCCTCGTCACTCGTGCGGCAACTCCTCGCCTCGATGCTCAAGCCGGTCCAGGCCGACACGATCACCGAGGAGTCGATGAGGCTCGAGCACATCGACCTCTACTACCGGCCGTGGTGGGCGTTCGAGTTCCTCTGGAAGCCAAAGGACAAGCGCGGCGTCGTCGAGATCGATGCGCTCACCGGCTTGATGCGCCAGGGGCAGGCCCTCGTGCCGAAGCTTCAGCGGATGGTGACCCGCGACACCTTGTTCGACATCGGCGCTGACACCGTCGGCCTACTCGTTCCCGGCGGTGGCATCGCCGTGAAGGTCGCACGGATCGCGATCGATCAGCGCCACAAGACCTGAGGATCCGCTCCGGCGACGAAGCCATCCGGGTACCAGTCGAAAAGACGAGTACCGCGGTACTAGGACAGCGCGCTTTCGGCGGAGGCCCTTGACAGGAGCGCGGACCGCGCTATTACTCCCGAGGGGGCCCGGCGGTCGAGCCAGCGAAAACGCCCGATCGTTCGGCCGGGACCTGCGGGAAGGGGAGCGTAGATGCGCGTTATCAAGTGCGCCTTCACTGCGGCGGCGGTGTTCTCTCTGGCGGTCGCGTCGCAACCAGCCAACGCCGCGAGGCCCACAGCCTCGGAGCTCGTGAGCTCCCGGCCCCTGATCAGCACTGTCGGTTCGCGCATCGACAACTCCAACCCCATCCCAGCAACGAAGGCCGGTCCTCCGACGGGATTGCCGTATCGCGTACTCGACAAGGCCATCTACGCGCAGGCCAAGGCCGACGCCGCGCGACGAGCCGGGCAATCCAGTGGGCCGGGCAGCTACGCGCGCAGCGACTTCTCGATCAGCGCGAGCCCCTCGAGCCAGACCGTCGCGCAGGGTTCGAGCACCACGTACACCGTCAGCACGTTCGTCACGGCCGGGACGGCGCGGGCCGTGAGTCTCTCCGCTACCGGCCTGCCCTCGGGCGCGAGCGCCAGCTTCAATCCCACTTCAGTCACGGCCGGTCAGAACTCCACGCTCACCGTGTCGACAACGGCATCAGCCGCCACCGGGACGTTCGGCTTCACGATCACCGGCCAGTACAGCTCGCCGCCATCCGCGCATTCCACCGCCGTCAGCCTGACGGTGACGGCAGCGACAGATGATTTCTCGATCAGCGCGAGTCCGTCGAGCCGAACGGTGGTCGCGGGCTCGAGCACAACGTTCGCGGTCAGCACGGTGGTCGCGTCGGGAACGGCGCGGACCGTGAGCCTGTCGGCGAGCGGGCTGCCGTCGGGTGTCACCGCCACATTCAATCCAGCCTCGGTCACGGCGGGACAGGGCTCGACTCTCACGATCACGACGACGTCGGCGGCGATCGGCACGTCCACGCTCACGATCACCGGCCAGTACGTCTCCCCGCCTATGACTCACTCCACCACGGTCAGCCTCACGGTGACGGCGGCGCCGACCGATGACTTCTCCATGAGTGCGAGTCCGTCGAGCCAGACGGTGGTTCAAGGCTCGAGCGCCACGTTCACCGTGACCACACAGGTGACCTCGGGTGCGGCCCAGACCGTGAACCTGTCGATCACCGGGTTGCCTGCGGGCGCGACCGGCGCGTTCGCTCCCACCTCGGTCACCGCCGGCGGTACGTCGACCCTGACGGTGGCGACAATTACTGCGACCCCCACGGGTACGTTCGCGCTCACGATCACTGGCACCTCGTCCACGGCGACACACACCGCGGGCGTCTCACTCGTCGTAACCACGGCGTCGACATCCGGCCCGACCATCGGCGTCACCTGGAACGGTCAGGCGGAGGCCGATCTCGCGCCACCGGATCCCACGGGCGCGATCGGTCCGAACAGCTACATCCAGCTGATCAACCTGCGGTACGGGATCTACGGACGCGGTGGCAGTCTGATCAACGAGGGCGACCTCGGGGCGCTCACGCGCTTCCCGGTGAACGAGCTGAGCGATCCGCAGATCGTCTGGGACCCCACCTCGGGGCTCTTCTACTACCTCGTGCTCGACGTCTACAACTCGGCCTACGCGTTCGGGTACAGCACGAGCGCGGACCCGCACTCGTCCGACGACTTCTGCCATTACTACGTCGGCGCTTTCTACAACAGCTCGTCCCTGCCGGACTACCCGAAGATGGCGGTCACGCAGGACTTCGTCCTCGTCGGCACGAACGTCTTCCTGCTCGCCGCGTTCTATTCGGGTTCGGACGTCGACTGGTTCCAGAAGCCGACCGATCCTGTTTGCCCGGCGCAGCTCGGTGCCGGCGGCATCTTCTCCAACCTGAAGAACGCGAACGGCTCGCAGATGTCGACACCCGAACCAGCGGTGAGCGCCGACGCGACCTCCGGTGGCTGGATCGTCGGATCGGCGGACGTCGGGACCGGAAGTGCGAACTACCTCACCGTCTTCAAGGTGACCAAGAACGCGCAGGGCTCCGCCGTGATAAGCGCAGCGAGCACCGTCACCGTGGGGTCGTATTCAATGCCCGCGAACGCGCCGCAGAACGGCACGACGCAGCTCCTCGACACGATGGATACGCGACTCACGCATGCCGTTGCCGGCTACGACCCGCGCATTGGAGGGACCGCGATCTGGACGGCGCACG
Source organism: Chloroflexota bacterium (assembly GCA_030774255.1). Classification (GTDB taxonomy): domain Bacteria; phylum Chloroflexota; class Limnocylindria; order P2-11E; family P2-11E; genus 3-1-20CM-2-70-9. Next base: position 4,030 of record JALYLL010000118.1, read on the forward strand.
CGGTTTTCGGAGGCGCGGGATCGGAGAACAGGTGGTACGAGATCAGCACGGCGGGCACGCTGGCGCTCTCGCAGACCGGGAAGGTCAGCGACGCCGCCCTGTATGTGTTCAACGGAGCGATCTCACCTGATCGCGCAGCCGACGATTCCACTGACGCCTCCGCGCTCACCGGGCGCAACATGGTCATGGGATTCAACACCTCATCGAACACC
>JALYLL010000119.1 GCA_030774255.1 Chloroflexota bacterium
GACGTCCGGGCGGAGCATCGCGTGCTGCTCTCGTTCTCCGACAAGGACCTGTCTGCGATGCCACTCGTACCAGAGGCGACGCGCCTCGCACGTGGAGGTTGGTACATGGATCTGCACAATCCGGCGAAGGCCGACTTTCCCGCCACCGGGGACGAGACCGTCGAGCCAGGGCAGCACATGCTCGCTCGAAAAGAGGTCTCGGGAGACCTGTGGGATGAGCTCCGTCGAGCGTGCGACGGCGTGCTCGGCCGCCCGTCGATGCGGCGCCTTCGGCCCGCGGTCTAACAGCCTCACGCGCGGATAAACAGATCGGCCCGGCTTTCGCCGGGCCGATCGCCATTTCCAGCAGAGGGCGAGCTACGTGAGGTTGTTGCCGATGTTGCTGAAGATGTTCTGGAGCTGACCGCGCAAGAAGATCATGGCGACGATCACAGCGATGGCAATGACGGCAATGATGAGTGCGTATTCCACCAATCCCTGGCCTTCGTCGTCACGGAAGAATGCGAGCACTTTTCAAGTTCCTCCTTTCTTCCATGTTTGGCTGGCTGACCACCAGCCGACCTGGACCAAGAATAGGAGCGCTCTTAAACGCCACCAGTCCCCCGCCGGTACTCCCCCGTTCCGAGTGATACCTAACGGAAATCGGGTGCCCGCGACGCCGAACACGGTCCCGCAGTGCCTCGAGTGGACTGCGGGGGCGGGGTGGGTTTGACGGCATCCGCGCCAAGTGTCGCCGCGACAGCATCTTTGAGCTGCTCTAAAGAGCATCCGAAGATCTCGCCGCTCGAGCTCGTCGAGAAGCACGTAGAGCTCACGCCGCGAGTCGCGCGAGAGGCTGTCGAGCCACGCGTCGAGGGCCCTCGTCGAGCGGTCATCCACGGGCGCACCACGCTGACACGCGGGCGGCTATTCCGTCGAGTGGCAAATGCTCGGTGCGCGCATCCGGCAGAGAGCCGAGTAGGACCTCCCCGTAATCGCGAGTGACCACCCTGCGGTCCAGGAGCACGACGGCGCCGTAGTCGGTCTTGGTGCGGATGAGCCGGCCGAAGCCCTGGCGGAGCCGCAGCGCCGCTTGCGGTAGCTGGAATTGCACGAAGGGGTCGTCGTAGCGCTCGGCTCGCCCTTGGACGAGGGGATCGTCGGGCACGCTGAAAGGAAGCCGGGCGATCACGACGCAGCGGAGCACGTCGCCAGGCAGGTCGACTCCCTCCCAGAACGACTGCGTGCCGAGGAGGACCGCGCGGCCCTGCGTGAAACGCTCGAGCAGCGCCCGGCGCGACCCGTCGATGCCCTGCGTCAGCACGGCGAGGCCCTCGCTTTCGAGCGCGCCGAGCCGCGCGGCCGCGTCGCGCAAGGTCGCGTGCGAGGTGAAGAGCACGAGCGTTCGGCCGTCCAGCCTCCGCGCCACATCCTCGATCAGGCGCGCCGCCTCTTCGATGAAACGTTCTTCGCTGGGGAGCACGATGTCGGTCGGCAACACGAGCAGCGCTTGACGCTGATGGTCGAAGGGCGACCCGACGGCGAGGGTATCGGCAACGTCGGCGATACCAAAGCGATCGAGAGCGAAGTCGAACGAGCCGGCGACAGCCAGGGTCGCCGACGTGAAAACGACCGCACGGTGCGTGTCCACGATCGTCCGGCGGATGACGCCGCCGAGGTGCGACTGCGCGACATGGAGCGCGAGACCACCGTCGTTGTCGCGCTCGAGCCACACGATGTCGCTCGAGCGTGGATCGTGAAGTCCACGCGTGATCGCAGCGCGCGCGGCGGCGAGCTCACCCATCGCGGCCTCGAGCTCGGCGAGCTCGTCTTCGTCGCCGCCGAGATTCTGGATCCGTTCCGCCGCGAACGCGATGCCCGCGATCGCATCCGCGAGCCGCTCGCCGGCGAGCTCGACCGGGAGCCAGCGGTCATCGCTCGCGCGCAGACCCGCGGTGATGCGCATGCGCTCCTCCGGCGGGCCGTCGACCGGCACAAGGAGATCGCCGAGCGCGTCGAACACTTCGGTCGTTCGTTCGAGCGCGCGCTCGATCTCCGCGCGAATTCGCTCGGCTGGATCGGCGCGCGCTGGATCGCGTAGCGCCGAGCTGACCGCGAGGGAATGCGCGACGCGCTGCAGGTCGCGACGGAAGCGCGGCTCGT
>JALYLL010000120.1 GCA_030774255.1 Chloroflexota bacterium
TTGCCGATGAGCGTCTTCGGCAGCGAGTCGCGGAACTCGATCTCCTTTGGGCGCTTGAACGGCGCGAGGTACTTTTCGCAGTGCGCACGGATCTCATCGGCCGTCGCGGTCATGCCCGGCTTCAGGACGACGAACGCCTTGACCTCTTCGCCCTTGATCGGATGCGGGACGCCGATGGCGGCCGCGTCCATCACCGCCGGATGCGTGGCGAGCGCTTCCTCCACCTCGCGCGGATACACGTTGAAGCCGGAGACGATGATCATCTCCTTCTTCCGATCAACGATCGACACGTAGCCGTCAGGGTCGACCGTCGCGATGTCGCCGGTGTAAAGCCATCCGCCACGCAAGGTCTGCGCGGTCTCGTCGGGCCGCTTGTAATAACCGTCCATCAGCTGCGGCCCCCGCAAGATGAGCTCGCCCGGTTCACCGGGAGGCACCTCGCGCTCGCCGGTCTCGACATCGACGATCTTCGACTCGACGTCGGGATACGGGATGCCGATGGACCCGACCTTCTGCTTGCCCTCGCCGAAGAGCGGATTGCAGTGGGTGACCGGCGCGGCCTCTGTCAGGCCGTAGCCCTCGACCAGCCTCGCGCCGGTGAGCTCCACGAACCTTCGATGCGTTTCGATCAGGAGCGGCGCGGATCCTGAGACGCAGGCTTCGATGGAACGGAGGTCGTACTTCTGCGCGAGCGGCGAGTTGTTGATCGCGTTGTAGATCCGCGGCGCGCCGGAGAAGAGCTTCGGTTTGTAGCGCTGCACGTCCTTGAGCACGTGCTCGAGATCGAACTGCGGTTCGAGGATCATCGCGGCGGCGCCCTGCACCGCGAGGCTCATGACGACCGTGAGTCCGTACACGTGGAAGAACGGCATGACCGCCATCGCGGCATCTCCGCCGTCGCGCATGTTCGTGAACCACGCCCGGCACTGGAGGGTGTTCGCGACGAGCGCGCGGTGCGAGAGCATCGCACCCTTCGAGACGCCGGTCGTCCCTCCGGTGTACTGAAGGACCGCGACGTCGTCGGGGCCGGTGCCGGCGTCGAATGGGTCGGCCGGCGCCGAGAGCACCTGGCTCAGGGACATCGCGCCCGGATCGCCCGCGAACCGCTGGCGATGGCCGTCCTTCTTCTCTTTCGCGAGGGTGAACAGCACCCGCAGGACCGGCGGCATTTCCTCCTTGATGTTGGTGACGATCACGTGCTCGACCGCCGTGTTCGCGCGCGCAGCCTTGACGACCGGGTACAGGCGCGAGAGGACCACAACGACGGTCGCGCCGGAGTCCGCGAGCTGATGCTGCAGCTCCGGTGGTGTGTAGAGCGGATTGCAGGGAACGACGATCCCGCCCGCGCGGAGAGCGCCGTAGAACGCGACCACGAACTGCGGCGAATTCGGCAGGACGAGCGCGACGCGGTCACCCTTCTTCACGCCGAGCCCACGCAGCCCGTTGGCGAACCGCCAGGCGGCGTCGGAGATGCTCTTGTACGAGCGCTTGCGGTTGAAGAAGATCGTCGCGGTCGAGTTGGGGTGATTCTCGGCGGCGTCGTCGAGCATCGCCTGGAGCGGAACGCGTGGGTAGACGAGCGACGCGGGAACGTCGGGGTCGTAATGTCGGGTCCACGGCTTGCCGCTGACCGGCGCAGCCTCCTTCGTCTCGACCCTTACCATCAGTCCTTCAAAAGCTCCTCGGCGATGATCATCCGCTGCACTTCGCTCGTGCCTTCGTAGATCCGCAAAATGCGGGCGTCACGATACGCGCGCTCGACGGGCGAGTCCTTCATGTAGCCCATACCACCGTGGATCTGCAGGACGCGGTCGACCACGCGGTTCGCCATCTCTGACGCGTAGACCTTCACCATCGCAGCTTCGAGAGACGCGCGCTTTTTCTGGTCGAGCTTCCACGCGGCGTCGTAGACCATCAGCCGCGCGGCGTGGATCTCGACGGCGGAGTCCGCGAGCATCCACTGGATGGCCTGATTCGCCGCGATCGGCTTGCCGAACTGCTGCCGACGCTTGCTGTGCTCGATCGCGAGCTCGAGGAGATGCTGGCTCGACCCGACCGCGCCCGCGGCGAGCGACACGCGTCCGATGTCGAGGGCACCGAGCGCGGTCTTGAATCCCGTGCCGACCTGGCCACCGAGAACGTTCGCCTCGGGCACCTCGCAGTCTTCGAAAATGAGCTCCCCGGTGTACGAGCCGCGCAGGCCCATCTTGTCGTCGACCTTCCCAACGCGGAAACCCTTGAACCCCTTCTCGACGATGAAGCCGGTGATCCCGCCACGCGCACCCTTTGCGCGGTCGTTCGCTGCATACACGACCACGACGTCCGCGATTGGGCCGTTCGTCACCCAGATCTTCGTGCCGTTCAGGATCCAGCAGTCGTTCCGGAGCGTCGCGCTCGTCTGGATCGAGGCCGCATCGGATCCACTCGAAGGCTCGGTGAGCGAGAACGCGGCGATCTTTTTTCCTGTGGTGAGATCGGGCATATAGCGGCGCTTCTGGTCTTCGGTGCCGCCGAGGAAGATCGACATCGATCCGATGGACGTGTGCGCTCCGATGATGTTCGAGAAGGCCGCCGACGTCCGCCCGAATTGCTCGAGCGCGAGGCAGTACCCGAGGTCCCCGGCACCAACGCCGCCGTACTCCTCCGGGAACGGAAGTCCGAAGAAGCCGAGCTGCCCCATCTCTTTGAGGACGTCGCCCGGGATCTTGTCGGTCTCTTCGACCTCTTTCTCGAGCGGCTGCAGGCGCGTCTCCACGAAGTCGCGCGCCGTGCGCGCCAGGAGCTGCAGCTCCTCCGGGATGTCGAAGTCCACGCCCTAGGCCTCCCCCACGTGGATCGCCGCTATGCCAAAGGTTAGACGCTCGAACCGCACACGCGAAAAGCCCGCGTTTCCCATGAGAGTCGCGAGCGTGGGGGGGTCGTAGAACGCCTCGATCGAGCGCGGGAGATACCGGTAGGCCTCCGGATCGCTGCCGAGCGCCGCGGCGAGACGGGGCGAGACAACGGAGTAGGTGCGATAGAGGCGGCGGATGGTCGGATTCCGGGGAGTGTGCAGATCGAGGATGACCGCGCGGCCGCCGGGCCGCAGCACGCGGCGCATCTCGCGCAGTCCCTGCGGGATGTCGCCGACGTTCCGGATGACGAAGCCGGCCATCGCGACATCGAACATGCCGTCAGCGAACGGAAGCGACTCGACGCTCGCGATCAGGCGCACGTACCGTGGGGCGAGACCGGCTCTGGCCGCGCGGCGCTCGGCGACGTCGAGCATCCCGGACGAGATGTCGATACCCGTGACGGTCGCCGAATGAGGCGAACGCGCAAGGAGCGCGAGGGCGAAGTCGCCGGTGCCGGTACCGACGTCGAGAGCGCGACCACCCTCGCCGAGACGAGCAAGATCAAGGGCGCGCCGCCGCCACGAGAGGTCCGTGCCGAGCGAGAGAAGACGGTTGAGCAGATCGTACCGCGGAGCGATACGGTCGAACATCGCCGCGATCCGCCGGTCGTGCTCGTTTGAGGGTGGCACCCCGTCACGCTAGCTTGACTCGGAGTGGCCATCGCAACTCTCCCCATCGTGCTCTCGGTGGTGCTCGCCGAGCTCGCGATCGGTGGGGCATTCCTGATGTGGCTCGTCGACCGCGGCGGCCGAGCGCCGTCGGGCTTTCTGAAGCTCGTCGCGTTCGTCGATGCCGGGGCGATCGCGGCCGCGCTCGCGCTCGTGCCGGTCTTCCCACGCGGCGATCTGGCTGACGCGGCCGGCATCAACACCGGACCGCTCGGTGCTTTCGGGCAGGCGCTAATCGTCGTGACGATCCTCGTGATCATCCAGCTCATCACCGCGTTTCTCCCGTCACGCGGCCTGCGCATCGCCGCGGGGATCCTGACGAGCCTCGCCGGGGCCTTGGCTCTGGGAGTGGTCGCCCTGGCGACGAAGCC
>JALYLL010000121.1 GCA_030774255.1 Chloroflexota bacterium
TTCGAACACGACCCGGCCGACGAAGTCGGGCTTGGATGGATCGATCAGGGCGGTGTTCAGGGTGTAGAGGATGTCGGCGTGGTCACCGGCGGTTATGCCGCCACCGGCTGCGTTCGCATCGGGGACGTTCACCGAGACCGCGCGATACATCGGCATCGAAATGGACGGTTGCAGCCCGGGAGGAAGAACGGAGATGTGTACACCGTCGCTTCCTGTGATCGCGATCTTCGTCGCAAGCAACGGTTCGTTCGCCGTCAGGCTCACCGTCGTCACCTGGCCGACCGCGTCAGCGAGGACGTGCAGCGCATTCTTCGGTGCCGCGTCGCGTGGCAACTGCACGATCCTCAGGTCGCCCTCGGCGAGCGCGGTGCGCGGCTCGAGGTCGCGCGATGCGACGAGAACGTCGACCGTTGTGATCTCAGGGGCGGGACCGACGCGCGCCGTGTTCGCGTAGACATAAGTGCCGATGCCGGCGGCGAGCGCCAGAACAATGCCGAACGCGAAAAGCGCGCGCGAGGCAAGCCGCTTTCGGTTGGGCTTGTAAGGGTCTCCGCGAAGGATCCGATTGCTCATCGAGGCCCTATCGTTTCGCCGTCGTCATTGAGCGACTCTACGGCGACGTGAAGGCTGGAAGGGGAACAATGGCGGGCCAAAAGATCCTCTGCGTCGACGATGACACGGCGATGCGTGAGATCTACCGCGTCCAGCTGGAGAGACAAGGCTATCGAGTCACGGTGGCCGGAAACGGCCTCGATGCGATGAAGGCCATCGAGACCCAGGGCCCACCCGACCTCGTGGTTACCGATGTCGCAATGCCTGTGATGAACGGACTCGACCTCATCAAACATCTGCGCGAGGATCAGCGGACCGCTCGAACGCCGATCCTCATCGTCTCGGAGGAAACCACAGAGAAAGACGCGCTCGCCGGCTACACGCAGGGTGCCGATGACTTCATTGCCAAGCCTGTCGACATGGCGATCCTGGTCGCGAAGATCGAAACGATCTTTCGCCAGACCCGCCCGGCAGCGCAGCTCATTACGGCGCCGCCGCCGCGGGCACGGGGGGCCGTGATCGCCTTCGTGCACGCAAAGGGCGGCGTCGGTACGACCACGCTCGCCGTGAATGTCGCGGTCGCTCGTGCTCGCGAGGGTCCGTCGACGCTGCTCATCGACTTGAACCTCCAGTTCGGCAACGCCGCAATGTTCCTCGACCTTCCTCCGCGCTACACGATCGCGGATCTCGCGCGTCTCGCCACCGCGACGGTCACCGATGAGCTCTTCGCTCAGTTCCTGACCGATCATGAAAGCGGATTGCAGATCCTCGCTGCCCCGCTCTCTCCCGAGGAAGGTGCGCTCGTCACTGTCGGAATCATCCAGCAGGCGATCGACGTTGCTCGCAGCGAGCGAGACGCCGTTCTCATCGACCTGCCCTCGACGCTCGATGAGCCGACGCTGGCCGCGATCGACGCGGCCGACGTCGTCTGTGTTGTCACCGCGCCGCACCTCGCCGCGCTTCGCGCCACGACCGACTTGCTCGCGACGCTCTCGCGCATCGGCAAGTCCAAGGACCGGACCATCGTGGTATGCGATCGCATCAGGCCAAAGGGAATAGAAGACGCAGCATGCGCAAAGTTCCTAAAGCGGAAGATCGACATGGTCATCCCGTACGCGGAGAAGGCCGACGCGGCCGCCGATCTCGGCGTTCCCTACGTGCTCGCCGAGAAGGCGGACAAGACGTCGCTCGCGATCAAAGAGCTCGCGGCGAAGCTGGGTACCTTCAAGCCAGTCCTCGCGTAGATGCGCTCTCAATTGGCTGCCGCAGCGACTACATCGTTCTAAAAACCGGCGGGATTCGACGCGCCCATCAAAGCTCGAATGAGCAGGCGGAGGAGCTTGTCGCGAACGGACGCGGAGGTGTACGGCCGACGGATGACGCCAAGGTCGAGGCCGTCCCAACTCACTTCGCGCCACTATTCGGTCGGACCGCCCGCCTGAGCAATGTCCCCATTCAGGCACGCCCATTCGGGTATGCCACTCGCGTAGAGTGACCCCGAAATGACATCACGCCGCACCGGATGCGCGTAACCAACCGCGCCGACAAGCCCCTGGGCGACGTCGTTCCCGGCGTTCGCCGGGCGATCTATTTCGATGCGCCTGAAGGGTCGGCACAACTGACGTTCGGCGCCGCCGAGATCGACCCAGGCAAAGAGATCCCGGTGCACCGGCACAAGGTCGGCGATCGCTACGTCGAGGAAGGCTTCTTTGTCCTGGAAGGCGACGGCGAGGTGCGGGTCGGCGACCAGTCGAGTCCGATCCGCGCCGGATCGTTCTGCGTGATGTCGCCGGCCGAAGGGTTCCACAGCATTCGCAACACCGGCGCCAAGCCGCTCAAGTTCGTCATGTGCTTCGCCGGCACCGGAGTTCAGATGGAGCGCAAGGCCTAAGGTCGGACCCACGCCTGCTGCAGCGCTTCGAGGAACCTGAGATACGCGGTCGCACCGGGGTCGGGATGGCCGATCGTTCGCTCGCCTAACCACGCCGCGCGACCTTTGCGCGACACACCGGCGGCCGTATCGTCGATGCCCTTCCGGGCGGCGGCGATCATCGCTTCGAGAGCGCCGTCGGAGATATGCGCTTCGAGTGCAGCAACACTCGGGACAAGCGCATCGAGGACCGTCTTGTCGCCGACTTCCGCCTTGCCCCGTTTCGCGACTGCTGGGACGGCTTGCTGCGCCATCGTGACAACGTCGCTTGCGGTCAGCGACTCGCTTCCGGCGACGGACCGCGACGCAGCGAGGAGGCCGGTGGCGACGAGCGCGGCGAAGCTCGACGGATTCGCGCTGGCGAACGCCGTCGCGAGCGCGCGAATGATCTCGGAAGGAGTCGATCCCGGCGGCAGCGCTGCGATGGACTGGCGCGCGGCTTGGGCGCCGCGACTGACAGTGATCCCCAGATCCCCGTCGCCGATCGCGCTGTCGAGATCGCGAAGCTCGTCCTCGGTCTTTGCCACGAGCTCGAGCGCCCGGTCGAGGATGACTCGCAGCTCCGCGCTGGTCACTCCCGGAAGAAGGGCGATCGTGCCGGCGCCTGGAGCAGCCGCGCCAACTCGTCGTCGAGCCGCATGACGCTGAGTGACGCGCCGGCCATCTCGAGGCTCGTGGCGAATTCACCGACGTAGGTCCGGCGGACGACGACGTCCATTCCATCCAGGGTCCGCCGTACGTGTCGGTATAGGACGTAGAGCTCTTCGAGCGGCGTCGCGCCAAGTCCGTTCACGAGCACAGCGACCGTGTCGCCGCGGGAGAGGGGAAAGTCGGCCGCGATCTTTTCGATGAGGTCGCCCGCGATCTGGTCTGCGCTCTCGAGACGGCCACGACGAACGCCGCGCTCACCGTGAATGCCGATCCCGATCTCCATCTCGTCGGGCCCGAGCTCGAAGGTCGGCTTGCCCGCGGCCGGAAGGATCGTCGGGGAAAGGCCGACGCCCATCGACCGAGTGTTCGCCACCGCGGACCGAGCCGCTGCGGCGACACCCGCGAGAGGCAGACCGCTCTCTGCCGCGGCACCGGCGCACTTGTACGCGAAGAACAGGCCCGCGACGCCGCGCCGATCCGATGACCGCTCCTGCGGAGCGGACGCGACATCGTCAATGCCGACGACCGTGTCCGTCTCGATGTCCCCGGCTGCGAGCTCGCCCGCGAGATCGAAGTTCATGACGTCGCCGCCGTAATTCCCGTAGAGGTAGAGGGCGCCTGCGCCTCCGTGTGCGGCTCGCGTCGCGGCGAGGATCTGCTCCACGGACGGCGAGGAGAACACGTTCCCGACCGCGACCGCGGTGCAGAGCCCGACGCCGACGTAGCCAAGGAAAAGCGGGAGATGGCCCGAGCCGCCGCCGGTCACGATGCCGACGTGACCCTTGATA
>JALYLL010000122.1 GCA_030774255.1 Chloroflexota bacterium
TGACGCGCGAGTTCGGCGCGATCGGCAAGTACCGCAAGTCACACGAGGTCGCGATCTACGGCGGCGTCCCCTACGGCCCGCAGGAACGCGCTCTCGCGCGTGGCACGCAGATCGTCGTCGGCACCCCGGGGCGATTGCTCGACCACATCGAAAAGGGGAATCTCGATCTTTCCGGCCTCTTCATCGTGGTGCTGGACGAGGCCGACCGCCTCCTGGACATGGGTTTCGCGCCCGAGGTGCGGCGCCTGCTGCGCCGGGCGCCGGAGCGTCGCCAGACCGCGCTTTTCAGCGCGACCCTCGTCGCCGACGTGCGCGACCTCGCGCAACGGTTCAGCCACAACGCGGTCGAAGTCGCGATCGAGCCGGAGAAGCAGAACGTCGACAGCGTCGAGCAGGTGTACGTCGAGGTGCTCGAGCAGGACAAGGTCCGGGCGCTGGAGGAGCTTCTTCGCCGCTACGAGACGGACCAGGTGCTCGTGTTCCGGCACACCAAGCGCGGCGTCGACGATCTCGAGGACAAGCTGAAGAAGAAAAAGCACAACGTCGCCGCGATCCACGGCGACATGACGCAGCGGGAGCGAGAACGCACCCTCGAACGATTCCGCGAGGGGGATCTCCACGTGCTCATCGCGACGAACGTCGCCGCGAGAGGGCTGCACATCGAAGACATCAGCCATGTCGTGAATTACGACCTGCCGGAAGATGCCGACGTCTTCACGCACCGGGTCGGCCGGACGGGTCGCGCCGGCAAAACCGGGGTCGCCGTCACCTTTGTGGGGGAGTGGGACTTCGACGAATTCGATCAACTTCGTGCCAAGGCGGGTGTGCCGTTCCGCCGGGAGATCCTCGAGCTGTACGACCGCCAGTAACCTCTCGGGCGTGGCGACGACACCGGCCCCCGACCAGCACGACGCGTACGCCGTCGTTCGCCTCGACTCGTTCCGCAATTTCACTCCGCGCCCCGAGAACGTGAGCGTCCGCAGGGTCGTGCACCACTTCGCGGAGGCTGAGCTCGAGGTCCGGCACCTGAACATGACGGCGCCGACCGGGACCGTCTACTTCATCCAGCGAACGACGGTCGCGCCGCGCATCAACCCCGTTGTCGTGCCGCACTCCCCGGCGGTCGCGCTCGCGGAGACTCCCCTATCCCTTCGCTCGCGCCGCGCGCGGGCCGAGAAAAAGGGCCGGAAGAAGAGGCGCTAGACGAGTCCGATCGAGCGAACGCGCGCGCGAACTCGAGGCGATAGAGCCGCTCCCAGCGGTCCGCGCTGATCGAAGTCGGCACCATCAATGAAATGGTGGCGGACCGCCAAAAACGTTAGTCGTTAGGCCGGGACTTTCGCCAGCTCCTTACGGACGACCTTTGTCGCCTCGACGACCGCGGTGCATTTCTCGACGCATTCCTCGACCGTCCGCGTCTTCAGCCCGCAGTCGGGGTGCGGCCACAGCTTGTCGGCCGGCACATAGCGAAGTCCCTTGCGGATCCCCTCCGCGGCCTCGTCGACCGTCTCCGTTGCGTGCGCGTGCACGTCGACGATCCCGATCGCGAGCTCCTTCGTGAACGGGTTGCGTTCGAACAGATCGAGCCAGCGGTAGCCGTAGTTCGCCATCGCGAGATCCAGCTGATCGACGGGCAGGTCGAGGACCTGCGGGTAGATCGCGGCGAAGTCGCCGTAGCAGATGTGCGAGATCGTCTTCGCGGATAGCCCGGCGGTAACGATGCCCATCGCCTCGATCGCGATCTCGATCTCCTCAGGACGCGCGTGGATCGCGGGCTCGTCGATCTGGATGTACTTCGCGCCAGCGCGCTCGAGGTCGCGGGCCTCGTCACGGACGATCTCGGCCAGCGCCAGCACCGCGTCGCGGCGCGTCGGGTACGCCTCGTTGTAGGACCAGTCGAGCAGCGTGTACGGACCGGTGAGCATTCCCTTCACCGGCTTCGACGTGAGCGACTGCGCGTACTCGAACCAGCTCACCGTCATCGGCTTCGGGCGCGAGATCTTTCCCGCGATCACGGGCTTGTGGTAGTAGCGGTTGCCGTACGAGCGGACGAGCCCGCCGATCTTGAACCCCTCGAGCCGTTCAGCGAAGTACGCGACCATGTCGCCGCGATACATCTCGCCATCGACGAGGACGTCGAGCCCGATTTCCTCCTGCCGCCGGATCCACTCGGCGGTCGCCTTGCGCTCGAGCTCCTCGAGCTCCGGCGCGCCCAGCTTGCCGCGCGCCACCTGGCCTCGCGCCTTCGTCAGGTACTCGGGCTTCCCGAAGGAGCCGACCGTCGTCGTCAGCAACAG
>JALYLL010000123.1 GCA_030774255.1 Chloroflexota bacterium
CAGCAAGATCGTGGACGAGGACGAGTGCGAGGTCGCGGTCCAGGAGCGCATCCAGCCGCCGAAAGCAGGCGTGTTCGTCCGCGTGACGACCGTCGAGGCCGATCCAGCTAAGGCAGCCGACGGCATCGCCTTCTACGAAGAGATGGTCGTTCCAATGATCCGCAAGCAGCCCGGCGCACGCACCGCACTGCTGTTTGTGAATCGAAAGACCGGGCGGGGTTTCGGGGCGAGCGCCTGGGACACGGAGCAGGACCTGCAGAAGAGCGAGCCGGCCATTGCGAGCCTTCGCGAAGAGACGATCAAGAAGTTCGGCGGTAAGAGCGGCAAGGTCGAGACCTTCGAGGTGTATTTCACCGAGATCCTCGCGCCCGTCGCCGCCACCCGCTAGCGAACAACGACGCTCATCTCACGCGATCACCGGCAGGCTCTGCGAGGGCCTAGCCATAAGGAAATGAAATGACCCAGAAAATCCTCCAGCTCAACTTCAAGTTCACATCGTCCGCGAACGAGTACGTCAAGCTCGTCGCTCCGTTCGCCGATCCGATCGCGGCCGTTCCCGGCCTCGACTGGAAAGTCTGGCTCGTGAACGAGAAAAATCACGAGGCCGGCGGCATCTACCTCTTCCGAGACGAGCCGTCAGCGAACGCATACCTCAATGGCGAGATCGTCATGGGGCTGAAGAAGGAGCCGACGCTCATGGACATCTCGGCAAAGCTCTTCGACGTCGAAGAGACTCTGACGCACAAGACTCACGGTCCTATCAAGACCGCCGTCGCGGCGTAGCGGTCAACACGCAGGCGCCGGGGAAACTCGGCGCCTGCGGGGCGCTTAACGCTTGCGGGCTTTGCCTTTGGCGCGCGTTGTCGTTTTCCTCTTGGCGGGCTTGGCCTTGGACTTCGCCTTCGGCTTGGACTTCTTCGGCTTCACGCGCTCGGGAAGCGTTTCGCTCCCCGTCTCGCGGTTCCACTCCTCGTAGGTCTCTTTCGAGATCTCACCTTTCACGAGAAGCTCCGCGAACTTACGGCGTTGCGCCTGGCTCTTGAACGGCACGCGCGGAGATTACATCCGTTCTAGCGCGCGCAGCACGTCGCGAAACAATGCGACCTGCGCCGCGCCGTCGAGCCCGTACCACGGCACCGTCAGGCCGATGGCGTCCGCGTTCGCGCTCCAGAGGCGCACGCGTGACGCAAGGTCGTCGAGGACGGCGACGCCGAGCTGGTCGAGGCAATGCTCATCGATGATTCGCGCGGCCTCGGTCCGACGACGGTCCGACAGTGCCGCGAGGATCGCGTCGGCCTCTTCGCGGAGGCCGGACTCGTCGAGAACGCGGCGATACGCAGGCACCGTGTACGTCGTCATCTGCAGCGCGAGGGACGCACGGTCGCGTCCGACCACGATCGGCATGAGCACCGGAGGCGCGTCTCGCTTCGCGCGCGCGGCACCGCGCGCGAGCGCGGGACGAGTGATCCGATCGAGGTAGATCGGCGTGCAGAACATGTGGGCCGCGAAGCCATCCGCGATCTCGCCGGCCACGGCCGTCATGACCGGGTTCACGCCGGCGACATAGATGGGGATCGCCGGCCAGGGGTCATCGGCGCCGGGTGAAAAGACCGGCTGCCGGATCGTGTAGAACTCGCCCTCGTAGCGGCCATGTCCTTTTCGGTAGGCGTCCCAGCAGGCGCGCACTGCGAGCACGTAGTCCCGCAAGCGAGCGGCGGGGTGGTCCGCCTCGACGCCGAATCGCGAGAGCAGCGTCGGCCCGACCTGGCTGCCGAGGCCGAGGACGAACCGCCCGTTGCCATATCCCGCCAGGTCCCAGGCGGCCTGCGCCGTGGCCGCCGGCGAACGCGAGAACGCGACGGCCACATCGGTCCCGACCGTGACCCGCGTGGTTGCGCGCAGCGCGGCCGCCGATGTGAGGTACGGCTCGCGCCGCACGTCGGTGACCCAAACGCTTGATGCACCGGCGTTCTCGGCTTCGGCAGCGAGCTGCTCCGCCTCGCGCATCGTGACGGTGCCCGGCAGTCCGACGCCCGGTCTCACGCTCACGGCTTATCCACAAGAATGTTCCGTATGAATGATGGCTTCACGCCGGCGGAGCTGCGAACGCTGCGCGCGCTGAAGACGCCGCATGGGGTGCAGCAGTTTCTCGACGACATGCCCTATCACCTGGGAACGACCGCATGGTCGCCCAAACGCGTCCTGCGGGAGCGCACGGCGCACTGTCTCGAGGCGGCGATATTCGCGGCGGCCGCGCTCCGCGTACTGGGATTCCCCCCGCTCCTCCTGGATCTCGAAGCCGAGCATGACACCGATCACGTCATCGCAGTCTTCAAGGAGCGCGGCCACTGGGGTGCGGTCGCCAAGTCGAACTACAACGGCCTCGCGTACCGCGAGCCGATCCATCGCACGTTGCGAGAGCTGACCATGAGCTACTTCTACGCGTACTTCAACCTCCGCCGCGAACGAACGCTCCGCACGTTCTCGCGGCCGGTGAGTCTCGCGCGATTCGACGATCTCGATTGGATGACGACTTCCAAAGAAGTGTGGTTCATCCCGGAATACCTGCTCACGATCTCGCACACTCCGCTCATGGCGCCGTCGATGGCAAAGCGCCTGACTCGCCTCGACAAGCGATCGTTCGAGGCCGGGCTCGTCGGGCATCGCTGGAAGTAACGGCAGACACCCCTTCGCAACTTCTTCATACCGCTCTCCGCGCTCATGCGTTAGACGGGTCGTGGGTAGGGTACGGAACCTTCTGATCGTCTTTGCGCTTGTCGTTGCGCTCACGCCTGCGCACGAGTCACGTGCGGCAACCTGCACGAGCAGCGTGGGACCAGGCATCGCACCGCCGGCTCGCGTGTCGAGCGGCTTGCCGGGCTTCCACGCGGCCTGGTACGGACAGAGCGGATACATGTCGCTCTGCATGGGAACGAAGGCGACCGCGACCGTCGCCTTCTACAACAGCGGATCGCGCGGATGGGTGCAGGGAAAGATGGGCGAGGTCGCGTATCTCGGCACGTGGATGCCGGAGCCGGGTCAGGATTCGCCGAGCATCCTCGGCGGAGACGGCGCGAAGGGCTCGCCGGCAACGGGATGGCCGCGATACAACCGTCTGGCCATGCAACCGGCTCCATACGTCGGACCGAATCAGATCGCGTGGTTCCAGTTCGACGTCGTCGCGCCCCCGGTGCCCGGAACATTCCGCGTCGCGCTGCGGCCGCTCATCGAAGGCGCGCAGTGGATGGAGGACTACGGGGTGTTCTGGGTCGTCACGGTCCTCAACGCGGACGGAACACCACCGGCTCTCGTGCCCGTTCCGCCTCCGGTCGTGACGACCACTGTCGTCGCGTCGTGGTACGGGCCAGGCTTCTACGGGAACCGAACCGCCTGCGGGCAGACGATGACGACCACGCTCCAAGGTGTGGCTCACCGCACGCTGCCGTGCGGGACGCTCGTGCATCTCAAATATGGCGCGAACGAAGTCACCGTCCCGGTCGTGGACCGGGGCCCGATGATCCTGA
>JALYLL010000124.1 GCA_030774255.1 Chloroflexota bacterium
ACGTACGCCCGCACCGCGCGCGCTCCGGCGGCGCGTGCCGCGACGGCCGCGTCGGTGAGGGTCGCGCCGGTCGTCGCCACATCGTCGACGAGCGCCACGCGCAGCCCGCGAAGCGAGCCAGCCTCCGCGACGAACGCTCCGTGAATGTTGGCGGCACGCGCCACGCGATCGAGCTCGACCTGCGCGCGACCTCCCCGTATCCGGTGCAGCGCCGGTCGCAGCAGTAGCCCAGTGTGAGCCGCGATGGCGTGCGCCAGGAGCGCGGCCTGGTCATAGCCGCGCGCCGCCGCTCGCGATCGGTGAAGGGGCACCGGAACGACCGCGTCGACCGTCGTACCGCGCGCGAGGTCGCGGGCGAGCTCGAGCGCGACGAGCGCCCCGAGGTCCTGGGCCAAACCCGGCTCGCCGCCGTACTTGAGCCGGTGGACCGCGGCGCGGAGCGGACCGGCGTGCGCGCCCGCCGCGCGGACCGCAAGGCGGCCCTCGTGGACAACAGGCTCGCACTGGACGCGGCAGGGAACGCAGAACCAGCTCCCGGGTGCACCGCAGCCGGCACAGCGCGGCGCCAACAGGATGTCGCGGACCCCGAGCGCGAGCTCCATCACCTGGTGGCCGCCTCCGATGAGATGAGTTCGTCACCTGCTTGCGTGCCGGTCCGCGCCGCCGTTCCCGCTGGAAGCTCGAGCACGCTGGAGGTGCCGCGAGGTGCGCCGACGGCGGGCACCCACGGACGCAGGTTCTCGGCGACGCGAAGGACGCGCATCGATCGATCCAGGAAGAGCGCGTCGATGGCGAACCGCATGAAGAACATCGTGATCGATCCGGTCTTTGTGATGAGCAGACCTTCGCCCTCCGCCAGTGCGGATCGGGCGATCAGCCCAACGCCTCGCGTCAGAAAGTTGTTGGCGACATCGCAGCGCGTGGCGACCACCCTGCCGCGCGTGCGGTTCGTGATTTTGATTGGACCGCGGAGCGTGCTAGACCGAGCCGCAGGACTTCATAGCGGAGAGCGCGGCGGGCGCGAGGATGACGATGAAGAGCGAGGGGAAGATGCAGCCGACCGTCGGGAGCATGATGAGGATCGGCGCGCGCGCGGCCTTCTCCTCGGCGCGCTGGCGGCGATCGGTGCGCATCTGCTCCGACTGGATGCGAAGCACCTTCGACATCGAAACACCGAGCTGATCGGCCTGGATGATCGCCGAGATGAGGTTCTGCAGCTCCTTGACCTCGACCCGCTCGTTGATGCCGCGGAGCGCTTCCTGACGCGACTTGCCGACGCGCTGCTCGGCCGCCGCGCGCTTCAGCTCCTCGGTGAGCGGACCCTTCATCTTCTCAGTGACCTTGATGATCGCGGCGTCGAATCCAAGACCCGCCTCCACTGAGATCGTGAGGAGGTCGAGCGCATCGGGAAGCTGGTCCAGGATCGCACCGGCGCGGCCGCCCGCCCGGCTGTTGAGGTACAAGTCGGGAATGAGGAATCCGAGGATCAGCCCGCCGAACAGGCCACCGACCGTGAACAGCGTGTCGCCGGTGATCAGGTTCAGCAGGGACGACGCCGCGATGGCGGCCACGATCCCTACGAACGCCTTGACTCCGAGGAAGAACTCGACGCTCGTCGTCTCCATGGCTGCGCGCTTGAGCCGGATCTGGAGAGACCGCGCGGTGTTCGCCGGGTAGAAACGCGAGATGACCGCGGCGAGACCCTGCACGATCGGCTTCAGGGTCCGCTCGGCGAGCGGCCGCTGCAGCTCGAGCTCTTCGAGGGTCCTCGGTCGGACGGAGATCTGTTGCAGCCGAGCCTGCACCGGGTCGAGCTGCTGGCCGACCAGGAACGAGGCGAACACGAGGAAGACCCCGAACGCGACGACGCCGGCGAGGATGAGGATCTCCACTCTTACACCTTGATGTTCGTGATTTTTTGGATCGCGAAGAAGCCGATGAGCATCATGATGGCGCCGACCACGAGCAGGATCTGACCGATGAGCTCCGTGAAGAGCGGCTGCATGAACTCAGGGTTGATGAAGTTCAGCGTGATCATGATGCCGATTGGCAGGAACGCGACGAGGTAACCCGAGTAGCGACCCTGCGCGGTCAGCGTGCGGATCTCGCCCTTGATGCGGACGCGCTCGCGGATGGTGAACGCGATCGTGTCGAGGATCTCCGCGAGGTTTCCACCGACCTGCTGCTGGACGCCGATGGCGGTGACCATGAGGTCGAGGTCGTCGCTCTTGATGCGCCGGACCAGGTTGGACAGCGCTTCCTCCATGCTCAGACCGAGGTTCACCTCGCGAACGACGCGGCCCATCTCCGGTCCCATCGGCGCGGGAGACTCGCGCGAGACGAGCTCGATCGACTGGAGGAAGCTCGAGCCCGCGCGCAGGGAGTTCGAAAGGAGCGTGATCGTGTCGGGAAGCTGCTTGTTGAAGGCATTGAGGCGGCTTCCGATGCGTCGGCCGACCCAGATTCGTGGGATGAAGTAACCGAGCAGCGCGCCGACCAACGCGGAGAGAGGGTCACGCAGCAGCAGTAGGACCGCGGCGAGGCCGAGCGCGAGGCCGATGCGGATGTAGTAGTACTCGGCAACTCGCAGGCGAAGGTCGGCGCGAGCGAGGTCGCGCTGAACTTTCGAGCTGAAGCGCTTGTCCTGCACGTCGCCTGAGAGGGTCGCGAATGGATCGACCTCCCGGCGCGAACGCTTGCGGTCCTTCTTCGCCTCAGGTGTCGCGGTCTGCGTGCCACCGGCGTAGCGCTGCATGCGTGCGCCGAGCGACTCCGAAGAGCCTCCCCCGAGCATCGAGGAGATGCCCCAGAAGAACAGCAACACGCCGATGAAGGCGGTCGCCGGGATGATGTACTCGAGACCGATCAACGAAGGCCGGCGGACATATCGCCGAACACGTTTTGTGGGAGCTTGATGCCGGCCGCGTCGAACTTCTCCGAGAACTTCGGCCGGATGCCGGTCGGTCGCAGGCGGCCCTGGACCTTTCCATCGACGAACCCGGTCTGCTCGAAGACGAAGACGTCCTGCAAGACGATCGTGTCGCCTTCCATCCCCTGGACCTCTGTGATGTTCGTGATCTTGCGCGACCCGTCCTTGAGCCGCGAGATCTGGATGATGAGGTCGAGGGCGCTGGCGATCTGCTCGCGGATGGCGCGTGCCGGCAGGTCGACGCCGGCCATGAGGCACATCGTCTCGAGGCGGGCGAGGATGTCGCGGGGGGAGTTCGCGTGGCCCGTCGAGAGTGAGCCGTCGTGGCCGGTGTTCATGGCTTGAAGCATCGAGAGAGCCTCGCCACCACGCGTCTCACCGACGACGATGCGCTCGGGGCGCATACGCAGGGCGTTCCGGACCAGGTCCATGATCGTGACGGCGCCTTTGCCTTCGATGTTGGCGGCGCGGGATTCCAGACGAACGACGTGATCCTGCACGAGCTTCAGCTCGGCGGCGTCCTCGATCGTGATGATCCGCTCGTCCTCCGGGATGAAGCCGGAGAGGATGTTAAGCAGCGTCGTCTTTCCTGAGCCGGTGCCGCCGGAGATGAACATGTTGAGGCGAGCTTCGACACATGCGCGGAGGAACTCCATCATCTCGGCCGTCGCCGTGCCGAACTTGATGTAGTCCTCGACCGTGATGCGATATTTAGGGAACTTCCGGATGGTGACGACGGGCCCGTTGAGCGCGAGCGGCGGAATGATGATGTTCACGCGCGAGCCGTCCGGGAGGCGCGCGTCCTCGAAGGGCTTCGCTTCGTCGACGCGTCGACCGATCGGGGCAATGATCCGCTCGATCACGCGTGAGACGTGCTCGTCGCTGACGAACGTGACGTCCGAGAGCTGCAGCTTGCCTTTCCGCTCCACGTACGTGCGGAATGGCCCGTTGACCATGATCTCTGTGATGGTGTCGTCGTTCAGCAGCGGCTGGATCGGTCCGAAGCCAAGGATCTCGTCCATGATCTGCTCGAGCATTCGCTGACGTTCGACGCGGGTGACGACGATCCCTTCCTCATCGATGAACTTGTTGAACATTTCCTCGATAGACGACTTGACTGCCTTTGCGTCGGACAGATCCAGTCGTGGGTCGAGGTTGTTGATGATCCGGCTCTGCAGGCGCGAGCGAACGTCCCGCTGCGCGTCGCGCGCCGGGGCAGCGGACTGCGAGAGCGGACCCTCGGCGGGCGGCTTCGGGGGCTGCTGTCCGGCAGGTGCGCCGGGCTGTTGCGGCTGCTCCGGCTGACCGGGGCGGGCGCCTTCGATGCGTCTTAGAAGAGACATCTGTGCGTGTTTAACCCTGCCTTCCGGCGCCCGTTATCCAGGCGCCTGCTCCCTCGACAGCGAAATGTATGACTCGAAAACGCTTGTAAAGGGTTCAGACGGGGATCATCGCGGGGGCTAGCGAGCGAAGAGCCGCATGCCCCCGGTGCGGGCTGCCGGTTTGGGCGCGCCGGCGGCTGCTGCTTCGGGCGCCTCGGCCGTGATGCGCTGCGCAAGGGTAAAGATGTCCTTTGCGACCTGACTCTCACGATGACTGATAACGAACGGCACCCCGCGGTTCACGGCCAGTACAAGAGTTCGCCCGTCGGAAACGATGGTGTGCGGGATCTTGCGGCCGAGGCTGGCCTCGACATCCGAGGCTTTGATGCCGCCGGAGCTGTCATTGCGGTTGGCGACGAGCTGCACCTTGTCGCTCCCGTACCCAAGCTTCTCGGCGATCTCCATGAACACGCGTACGTTCTTGAGGCTCGTGATCTCGAGCGTCATGAGCGTGAGGATCACGTCGGCCACGTCGAGCATCGTGATGACCTGCTCCTGGAACGATGGCCACGTGTCGACCACGATGTATGCGTAACGCTCGCGTAGGAGCTCGAGGATGTGTTTCATGTTCGCCCCGGTGATGAGCTCGGCCGACTCGGGCGTCGGCGGCGCAAGCAGGACTTTGATACCGGTCGAGTGCGAGACGAGCACGGACTCGAGCACATCGGAGTCGGTGTTCTCGAAGGACCCGATCAGGTCGGCGATGGTCTTGGCCTTCGGGCTCATGTTCAGGATCACGGCGATGTCGCCGAACGGCAGACTCCCGTCAACAAGGCAGACGGGTTTCTGCGTGAGCTGATGCAGCGCGACGGCCAGGTTGGTCGCGATCGTCGTCCGCCCGACTCCGCCCTTTGGCGAGAAGAACGTGATGATCCGGCCGGTCTGGCGAACGCCCGGGGCCGCCGCGAGCGGGTTTACCGGGGCCGCCGCGGCAGGCGCGGCTGCCGCGTAGCGGGCGCGCTTCACTTTCTCCAGCTCGTGCACGTGACGGATCGCGTTGATCAGCTCGTCGGCCGAGAACGGCTTGACCAGGAACTCGCGCGCGCCGGCGAGCATCGAGCGGCGCAGGTAATCCTGCTCGCCCTGGACGCTCATCATGATGATCGGCGACTCGGGCACGGTGTTCGAGATGATCTCGGTGGCCGTGATCCCATCCATGTCCGGCATGTTGATGTCCATGAGGATCACGTGAGGCCGCTCTTTCTTCGCGAGATTGACCGCAGCCTGACCACCGTCGGCGGTACCGGCAACTTCCATGTCCGGCTCAAAGCCGATCAGCTTCGCGAGGTTATCGCGAGTGTCGGCGATGTCGTCGACGATCAGGATGCGTATCTTCTCGGCTTCGGCCATGACTCCCCTGACTAACGCTGTCTTGCGAAGGGACGTTGTTCGCGCGTTCCGCCCGTTCGGCAATATACAGGCAAGCCGTCGCTATACGAGACGGCTGTCGCGATGGCGATCACATCGCTACTCCCGGGATTCGACCGGAGAGCTCGAGCGCGAGGGCGACGAGGGTGCCGAGTCCAAGAGCCACGCCGTACGGAATCCAGGTTTTCATGACTCCGCCCATCGATGCGCTCGCTCCGTCCGCCGGCCGAAGGCGCCGCACCGCGATGAAGCCGAGCGCGATGACTCCGCCCAGAAGCGCGCCGTAGACCGCGCCGTAAAGGAGAAGTCCCAGCCCGCGCATCGCTCCGACCGCCATGAGGTATTTGCCATCGCCCGCCTTCAGCCCGCCCATCGCGTAGAACGGATACGCGACGAGGAAACCGACGACGAGCCCTGCGATGTGATCGAAGAGACCTCTCCCCATCACCTCGCCCGGTAAACCTTCGAGCGCACCCAGGACGAGGCCCGCGGCCATGACTGGATATGTGAACGCATTGGGGATCCGCCGATAGCGCCAATCCGTGTAGACAACGGCAATAACGAAAGCGATCAGGATGATGTCCTCGACCGCTCGCACCGCGTCTATCTCGATGTCCCCTTAGAAGACGGACCGGGCGGCGTTTTGAGGCGCCGCCCGGTCGTCGTATTCAGCAATTTCGCGAGGTCTAGGTGAGGTTGTTGCCGATGTTGCTGAAGATGTTCGTAATCTGGCCGCGAAGGAAGATCATCGCGACGATGACGGCGATGGCGATGACGGCGATGATGAGTGCGTATTCGACCAGACCCTGGCCTTCGTCGTCGCGCAGGAATGCGAGCATTATTCGGTCCCCCTTTCCTGATGATCTGTGTGCAAGCCTGCCCGTCTGACGGAGCCCCGACAACTAGGAAGGTCGTACCTCCGCCGTTTGGGCTAGGCCCAATTCTGCCCTCCGAAACAAGCGTCCGCCCGCAATTGGGCTAGTTGTCTCCCGTTTTGACACCAGTCAGCCCGAATTAGGCCAATAGCGAGAGGAGGGGAGGTCCGAGAAAAACACAAAGCAGGGCAGGCAGGACGCAGACCGCCAAGGGGAAAAGCATTAGTACTGGCAGCCGACGGGCCTGGGCCTCCGCGCGTCGACGATCGCTCGTCCGGAGCGCATCGGCCTGTGTGACCAGAAGACCTGCCAGGGGCGAGCCGAAGCGCGTCGCGGCGCGCACCAGCGCGGCCACGCGAGCCTCGGTCGGCCCTGCGCTGCCGAAGGCGCCGAACGCTTCGCTCGAGCCACGCCCAAGAGCGAGATCGGCGAGGAGGCGCCGCGCCTCGGGAAGACGCGCAACCATCGGCGCACGAGTGACGAGCGCCGCGAGGGCGAGCTCGAAGGTGAGACCGGCCTCGAGACCCACAATCACCGCGTCGAGAAGCGTCGCGAGATCGGCAGCCGGTGACGAGAGTCGAAGGATCCTCCACAGCCAGAGTCCACCCACGATCTCGAGCGTGATGGCGACCACGAGAAGCCAACGGCCACGATCGAACATCACCGCGAGGTATTCGGGCGTCATGACCGCGAAGAACATCCCACCGAGCGGCGCGAGCGCGACGAGCACGATCGCCGACACGCGCCCTTGCGCCGTGAGCGCTTTGCGCTCGTCCTCGAGTGCGATGCGTCCTCGCAGCAATGTGGCGACGCGAGCGAGGCTCCTTCCGATCTTGCCGCCGCTCCGCGCGAACGCACCGAGAACGATCGCGAACGGCGCGAGGTCCTCGCCGGCCACGACGCCGGCGTACGCACCGACGGCCTCATCGACCGACGCACCGAGGGCCATCGACGCCGCCGCGCGCTCGGTAGGCAAGGCGAGGGCGCGGGGCAGAGTTGGCGCGACCTCGCTCAGCGCCAGCTGCACGGAAAGGCCACTCGAGAGCGCCGCGGCAATGGCGTCGACAAGCCCGGGGAGTGCGAGGCGGCATTCCCGCATCCCTGAGCGCGCGCGCGGGTCGAGGCGTCCCGCGGCCGCAAGCACCGCGGCGGCGCGTCGCTCATCGAGGAGTACGAGGAGCGCCACACCGGCGGCTGCGAGAAGCAGGGCAATCATGGATAGACCCGTGTCAGCGTGTACGGATCTCCGCGCTCCGGCGAGAGCTCCACGATCTCCACGACCCTTCGGACACCCGACGGGTCGCGCTCCTGGTGCACCACGACGTCGATGCCGCGACGGATCTGCTCGCGGATGGCCTCGAGCGGAAGGTCGATGCCGCCCATAAGGGCCATGGTCTCGATGCGCATGAGCGCATGCGGCGCGCCATTCGCGTGCGCGGTGGTTAGCGAGCCGCGGTGCCCGGTATTCATCGCCTGCAACATGTCGAGAGCTTCACCTCCGCGCACTTCGCCAACGACGATGCGGTCCGGGCGCATGCGAAGCGCCGCTCGCAGGAGCGCCCGGACGTCCACCGCGCCGGACCCTTCGACACTTGGAGCGCGCGTTTCGAGCGCGACGACATTGGGCTGCGGAAGGCGGAGCTCGGCGGCGTCCTCGATGGTGACGATCCGCTCGCGATCGCCCACGGCGAAGGCGAGCGCATTGAGTGTCGTGGTCTTGCCACTCGAGGTGCCGCCTGAAACGAGCACGCTTCGGCGATCCCGCACGGCGCGTACGAGGTACGCCATCGCACCGGGCGCCAAGGTGCCATTGCGTACGAGGTCGTCCGGGCTCAGCGCACGCTGCCCGAAGCGGCGGATCGTGAGGACGGGTCCGACAAGCGATATCGGTGGGATCACCGCGTGCACGCGCGACCCATCGGGAAGGCGACCGTCCACAAGAGGGCTCGCGAGGTCGATCCGCCGCCCGAGGGGCGCGACGAGGCGCTCGATCAGCACGAGGATCTCCTCGGGATCGGTGAAACGGATCTGCGTCTCCTCGAGCCGCCCGTCGCGCTCGACCCAGACACCTCGGGTCCCGTTGACCATGACCTCGGTCACGCGGTCGTCGCGCAGCAGCGGCGCGAGCTCCCCCAGCCCGAACAGGCGATCTTCGAGCCACCGCTCGAGCTGCCGGAGCTCGCCCGCCGGAATGACGAGCCGTTGGTCGACGAGCGTCTCGCGCAGGGCTGCCGCAAGCTGTTCGCGACGCGGTCGGCCATCTGGCGCTTCACGAAGACGCGCGACAACGCCCCGCTCGATGCGCGCGCGCGCCGCGACGGTCACGTGGCGTCGATGGCGATGATCTCGGCGAGCCCGTCGTACGCCTTGCCGAGCGGCCCACCGAGCGCGTTCGGTCGAGACGTTGCGGCGGCGATGGTGCTCTCGGCACGAGGTAACGCGCGAAAAACGTCGCGTCCGCCCAGTGACGTGGCGACCGATTGCGACGCGATGAGCCATGCGGTCTCGGGAATATCCGCGGACGCGAGCGCCGCAACGGAGATCGGGTCGTCGTAGCTCATGACGATCACCCGGTCGACCGAACCCGCGAGGCGCCGGGTGCGCTCGTCTGCGAGCGTGTGCGCATCGATGAGAACGATCTCCGAGAGCTCGAGCGCGGCACGGAACGCGGACTCCGCGAGTTTCACGCTTGGGGCGAACGGAGGACCGCCGACGAGACGAAGCCCGGGCGCGGCCTCGGTGGCCACGACGCCGAGGTGCTCGGCAGTCAGCTCATCGGCCAGATCTTCGAGTTCCGACCAGCTTCCGCTCGTCGCGCCCAACCACCAGCTCAGCGTCCCGTCCGCCGTGAGGTCGAGACAGAGCGTCGCGCGATGCGGCGCGAGACGGCGCGCGAGATTGGCGACGAGGAGCGACCTGCCCGCCCCGCCGCGAGCCGAGGTCACCATGATCGATCGAGTCGAGCTCCGCTTGGCCGGAGGGAGAGTGGCCGCGATTAGCGGTCCCAGCACAGCCGGCTCGCACGATCTGGCGACGGAGCGGCCCGGAATACCAAGTGCTCCGGCGAGAGCGACGTGTTCGTCGGGGAGGATTACGACGCGCGGAAGCTCCGGCGCCAGCGTCGCCGCTCGCGACAGCGCGTCCGCATCTCGGAGATCGACCAGAGCAAGATCGGCTCGCGCGGCTTCGACCGCGATCAATCCGAGCACCTCGGCTGCGGTTGCAAGCTCAACCCCTCCGAAGAGTGCGACGCGGACCGTCAATGCGTGGAGCGCAGGAGCGGGACGATGAGCATTGCCGACGCACGCGCGGAGGCGATCGCGGTCGCGCTCTCCTCATCGACCTCGAAGACGATCGAGCGCTCATCCCCACTCATGACACGGAGGTCGGCCGCGATCGCGACCGCAAGAGGATGATCGCCGGTGCGGACGGCGAGGAGGTCGACGGTGTCGCCGCTACGAATCTCCGCCAGCGGCGCCGCGAGCCACGCCGTCGGAACCGCGAGCGCCCACGTCGACATCGAAAGGCGCTGCGCCAACGAGGTGCTCGCACCTGCGTCGTCCGCCGAATGCGACGGCGACGCGACAAACGTCGAGAGCATCGACGCGACCAACAACGTCGATCCGCCGGCAGCGAGAAGAAGGCGGCGCCGAGGGACCGCGAACCGGCGTGGCGTGAAGGTCAGGGCGGGGAGCATTCTGGTGCTCTGAATCCGGCATGGTGCGCGTAACCGCTCAACACGAGCCGCGCTTCGATTCGATCTCCGACGCATGCGAGCTCCACCCGCTCGACGCCGCGGCCACCGTTCTCCCGGGCGAGCTCCTCGGCCGCGACCCGCGCGGTCTCGAGAATGCGCGGATCGAGCACCAGCTCTTTCGCCGCGGCGGGCCGCGTTGCGTACACGTCCGCGACCGACTGCGCGGCCGCCTCGACGGCGGCCTCGCCCGCGCGTTGCGCACGGGCGCCTACGACGAACCGTTCCTGCGCGGCGCGAAGACCGACGATCGCGGTCGCCGCGATCCCGAGCGCGAGCACGACGGCCAGGATCGCCTGGCCGTGTTGGTCGGTCATGGAGTCCACTCGACTCGGCGCGCGGCCGCGCCCTCGATGATCAAACGAGGAAGACCAACGAATCCGAGCGGGACCGGGATCGCGTAGCGGAGTCGGACGCGAAGGAGCGATCCGCGTGGCGTTGAAGACCGCGGGCTTTCGTTCTCGGTCGGTTCGATGATCACCTTCACCGACGACGCGTCGAGCGGTGCGACCGCGGCCGCCACGGTGCTTCGAACGAGCTCGTCATCGTTGGTGAGCGACCCGGTGCGTGCCGCCTCCGCGGCGGCATGCTCGAGCGCGAGACGAGCGACGCCGATCTCAGCAACGAGTACGACCCCCAGGATCACGACGAGCAGGAGTGGCACGACGAGAGCGAACTCGACGATCGCCTGTCCGCGTTCGCCCTTCATCGACCCAACGAGCGCACGAACTGACCGCACCAGGCGTTGAACCCGTCGATCGCGCGGCGACAGAATGGAAGGCACCGGGCGAGGTACAGACAGACCGCGCCGAGCATCGCCACCAAGAGGAACCGCCGCCACAACCGCGTCTCCTGGTCCCAGAGGATCGGCGCGACGAGCCGCGTGAACGGATCGCGGCGGTCGGGTGGGACCTCGTGCGTCCGCACGGTCTCGACCACGAGGTCGGCGATCTGACGGTTGACCAGGCTGCCGCCATGCCCATCGATCAGTTCGCGCAGCGTCGCGGGAAGGAAGACGCGCTGCGAGACGCCCGGGTCGCGAGCGTCGAACTCGTTGACGAGTCCGTCCGTTGCGAGACTCAGGTCGACGCGGGCAACGCCAGCCGGCGCGTGGATCGGCCGCGCCACCGCCAGATCGTGGATCGCGTCGCTCCCCGGATCCCGCGCGGCAGCAACCCCGACCGCTCGCACGATGTCCTCGACAGGCCCGATGATGGGAAGAAGGAACGCCGGGGCGCGCGCGTAGTCAGCGCCACTATGCGGTCCCGCGATAGCAACGAATGTCCGCACTCCGTCTCCTGCGGAGAGGCCGTTGGCGAAGGCTCGATCGGTGACGACGCCGCCCATCGAATGCGACACGATGTTCACCGCGGAGTAGTCGCCTCCGATGGCACGTATCTCGTCGGTCAGGATCTGGGCGTTCGCATCGACGCCGCCGTAGGTGTCGTAAGGAAACCGTGGGTCGTCGCCAAGACGTCGCACCTCGTAGCGGTCGGCCGGAAAGCGCGCCGCCAGCACATCAAACGCGCCGTCGTTGGGCTGAGAGCCGTAGCCGCCGACGAAGAGGACGAGCTCCTTTTTCTGCGCCGGCCCGCGCAGGGGCTCGCCGAGGGGAACGAACTCGGGTGCCGTCGCGGGCACGGGCGCGGTCTGGATCTGACTCGGCCGCAGTTCGGTGAGGGGGATCGAGCTCGAGGTCGGAGGACGGCCGGCGCCGCTCGGCGTCGGCGGCCGGCCATCGTCCGCGCTCGCCGTGATTCCTCCAGCCGAGAGGAGAGCCAGCGCGATGAGAAACGAACGAACGACCGCACGTCGGAACATTCGGCGCAGTCAACAGACGATCGCGCTCTGGTCGCATAGGACGAGAGGGCGGTACGCGAGTACCGGTCTACGTCCTCGTGCGAGCCACCTCACTCGCCTGGACCCGCGCGGCCGCCTCGTCGGCATCGTCGAGCGGATCGAGCCTGATGTCCTTGTACCGGCGGCCGAGAGCCCACGCGAGCAGGCGATCCGCGAGCCACGGATTCTTCGGCAGACACGAGCCGTGCAGATAGCAGCCGATCACTTTTCCCTGCGCCGCGCCTTCGGTCTTGTCCTCACCGTTGTTGCCGTTCCCGGCGATCACGGTGCCGAGCGGCTTCGCCCCAGGTCCGAGATACGTTCGACCGGAGTGGTTCTCGAAACCGACGAGCTGGCCATCTGGTGAGTCCACCAGCAGGTTACCGACGAATCGCCGTTTGCCGGCGCGCGTGGTCACGTCAAGGATGCCGAGGCCCGGGATCGAGGGCCCCACCTCTGGGACGTACTCGTGCCCGAGGAGCTGGTAGCCGCCGCAGACCGAAAAGATGGCGGCGCCGTCTTCGACCGATTTCCGGAGTCCCGCGCCGTTCTTTCCGGCGAGATCGGCACCGACGATGTCCTGTCCCTGGTCCTGGCCTCCCCCGAAAAACCACACGTCCGGCCACTCAGGGTCTGCCCACTCGCCGATCGAATACGGCCGGACGTCCACTTCGATTCCGCGCCACTTCGCACGCTGTGCGAGCGTGATCACGTTGCCGCGGTCGCCATAGATGTTCATGAGGTCGGGATATAGGTGGGCGATGCGCAGGTCCATCAGCTCAATCTTCCCAGAACGGCACGGCGGCGCCCGCCCGCGCGAGCACGGCTCGAAGCGCCTGCATCGCCGTGTACGTGGCGAGCACGACGACCTCGCCGCCTTCAGGAGCGAGCGTCGTCGCGCGCTCGATCGCCGCGGCCCAATCGTCGACCACTTCCATCCGCTCCTTCGCAAGGCCGGCGTATTTGAAGCGGAGGGCCAGATCGCGATCGCGCAAGCCCGTGATGACGGCATGCTCCACCGACGGCGCCAGCGCCTCGAAGTCGGCGTCCCAAATCCACGAGACGTCGCGACCGTCCGCGTCGCGATCGCTTAGCGCAGCGAGGAGTCGTGGGGTGCGCCCGGTCTCGAGGAGCGCGCCGATGGCCGCATTGAAGCCTGCCGGGTTCTTCACCAGGACGAGCCGAAGCGTTCGGCCCTTGTGGTCGATCATCTCGAGACGCCCGAAGGCGGGACGGAAGTTGGCCAGTGCCCGGATCGCCTCGGCGAGCCCGAGATCGAGAGCGCGCGCGGCCGCGAGCGCCGCGAGCGCGTTGTAGGCGTTGTAGAGGCCTGGGATCGGAACGCGGACGGACTCGAAAATGCTCCCCACCGTCCCGGCGAGGGCGATCTCGCTGCCGTCGGGGCCGAGCATGATCTTCGTCGCCGACACATCGCGCGGCGGACGGGTGAGACCGCACGACGGGCAGGACCAGTCGCCGACATGTGCGAGGACCACCCGCGCGTACTTGAGCGGCTGCCCGCAACGCGGGCAGCGCGTCGCGTCGCTGATCGCCTGCGGTACGACACCTCCGACATTCGGATCGTCGACACCAAAGAAGATCGTTTTCGCGTCGCGCCGCACCGCGAGATTCGCCACGAGCGGATCGTCGGCGTTCAGGACGAGCGTCGTCGACGGGGGAAGCGCGGCGAGCGCGTCTCCGATCTTCTTAGCGAGCGTGTCGAGCTCGAAGTAGCGGTCCATCTGATCGCGGAAGAGATTCGTGATGACGACGACGCGCGGCTGCAGCCGCCCGACCGCGCTCGGAAGCGATGCCTCGTCGATCTCGAAGAGCCCGAAGTTTCCCTGCGGCTCGGCTGACCACGACGTGTGCGCGAGAAGCGCCGCGGCGACACCTCGATCGAGATTCGAGCCCGACCGGTTGTGGATCGGGTTCCATCCCGCGGTGCGCGAGATGTCGGCAAGCATCCGCGCCGTCGTGGTCTTTCCGTTCGTGCCGGAGACGCACGCGACGCCGTACTCGAGCTCGGCAGTGAGGGCGCCGATAAAGTTGGGATCCAGGGTGAGCGCGACAAGCCCCGGCAGCGCCGTCGCACCGCGGCCGGTCACGCGGAGACCCTCTCGAGTGAGCTTGCCGGCGGCATTGGCGATGAGCGCGAGCGCGTCAGGCACGGACGAAGCGTACCGGCGCGTTATGCGACGACGGGCTGTACCTCGCGCAGCAGGAGCTCAAGCTCGTCGATCGCCCGGCCGAGCCGGAGCGCGACGGCCTTCGCGGAGTCGCCGTTGGCCTGCGAGTTCTCGAGCGCGCCCTGGGCGTCAAGGCGAGCGAGCACCGCGACAGCCTTCCGCAGGCGCGCGATCGTGAGCGATGCTGGAAGAGCGCGCCGCAGCTCGTTGATCCGCGACTCGAGCCGCTCCAGGCGTGCGCGCAGCTCGTCCTCAAGGGCGTCCGGGGCCATCTCTTCGAGTCGCCGGGCCTCGGCCTGCAATGTCCCGATCTCGCGTTGCACGAGCTGCGCGGCCTTCTCGAGAGAGTGTCCCTTCTCGAGGGCTTGCCGGATGCGAATGACCTTCTCCATCGCGAAGACGTCGTAGTCGTGGTCGCCATCGGTGGACGGTTTCACGAGACCTTTCTTCGTCCAATAGATGAGCTGACGAGGTGTGACATTGCAAACGCGCGCTGCCTCGGCAGCGGAAAGGCGCAGACGTGAAAGCACCTCGCCGTCGTTGGCGATCAAGACCTGCGTGAGCGCTTCGTGCGTTTGTGCCTCCGCCACCGGGTTGTTGCTCCCCTGACGTCGAATTCCGATGGCGAGTGTTGTTGGCGCACAAATCACGTGTCAATGAGATGGACAGATATCGAGACTTGGCTGCTAGCGGGAAGGTCGAACGGGCGAGCGTTGGACCTCCCGGTACGCCACCTTGACCGAAGCGTGATACCTGGAGAGCTTCGGACCGTCGAGCTCCGCCCACAGGCGACCGACCTCAACCCCCACCGGGGTCTTCAGTTTCGCCGCCTTAACCGCCGCGAGGACCGCTGCGTCCCAGCTCTTGGTCGAGTTCCCCGTCGCTTCGACGAGGCGCACAACTATGGGTCCGGCGACACTCTTTTTAGGACGACGAGCGGGCATTCGTTCCGCGCACACCCGTCCGTCGTGCGCGACCTTCGCCACCATCTTTCACCGCGGTTCGCGGTTCGATCGGCGGCAAGGCCGCGAGCTCGAGAATCTGGTTGACCACGACCGTGAACTTCTCGCTGAGCATCTGACGCGTCTCCGCACCGGAGCGCGGCGCGAAGAGCGTACCCACGACGAAACCGACGACGAAGAAACGAAGCGATGTGCGGAGCAAGGCGAACATCAGGCCGCCCTGCCCTTGGGTGGGTATCCCTCGAGGCCGTATTCCTTGATCTTCGCGTAGAGCAGTCGGCGATAAATACCGAGCATTTCCGCGGCTTTTGAGCGGTTTCCGTTGGCGTCACGCAGGGCTTTCATGATCAGGTCCTTCTCGAACTGAGCGACCGACTTCTTGAAGAACGACTTCTCCACGGAGACTTCGTCGCCGCCATCCTCCTCGTGATCGCCGGCATCGTGGTCCCCGAAGGGGAGTTCGCGGCTTGTGATGATCTGGCCGCGAGAAAGCACAACAGCGCGCTCAACGACGTTCTCGAGCTCGCGCACGTTACCCGGCCAGTCGTATTCCATGAGGCGTTTCAGAGCCTCCTCGCTGATCGCGGCGGGCTGCGCGGTCGCGCTGTAGCGATGCTTGGCGAGGAAGTGCTCGACGAGCGCCGGGATGTCCTCCTTGCGGTCGCGAAGCGGCGGCATGTGGATGTTGATGACGTTGAGCCGGTAGAAGAGGTCATCCCGGAACTTCTGCTGCTCGACCTGTCTTTGCAGGTCTTTGTTGGTCGCGCAGATGATCCGGATGTCGACCTTGATCGGAAGCGACGAGCCGACGCGCTCGATCTTGCGCTCCTGCAGCACGCGGAGGAGCTTCGTCTGCGTGGGTAGGCTCATCTCACCGATCTCGTCGAGGAAGATCGTTCCCTTATCGGCCATCTCGAAGCGGCCGCGACGCTGGGTCATCGCGCCCGTGAACGACCCCTTTTCGTGGCCAAAGAGCTCCGCCTCGAGCAGGGTTTCAGGAAGCGCCGCGCAGGAGACCTTCACGATCGGTCCCGACCTGCGGTTGGAGTTGTAGTGAAGCGCCTCGGCGACGAGCTCCTTGCCGGTGCCGGACTCGCCGGTGATGAGGACCGTTGCGTCAGCCTTGGCGACCTTCCCAACGGTCTTGTAGACCTCTTGCATCGCAGGCGAGTTGCCAACGATCCGCTCGGTCTGCACCAGCGAGCTGATCTCGTCGCGTAGCACTTGGACTTCGCTCGTAAGATCCTGGTACTCGATGACCCGCTTCACGGTGTGGCTGATCTTGTCGAGCTCGAACGGCTTAGTGATGTAGTCGAACGCGCCGAGCTCCATCGCGCGGATGGCGTTATTGGACGAGCCGAACGCGGTCATGATGAGCACGCTCGTTTTCGGGGAGCTCACCTTGAGCTTCGACAGGGCCTCGATGCCGTCGAGCTCCGGCATCCGGACGTCCATGATCACGAGGTCGGGATTGGTGTCTTTGACCTTCTCGACGACCTCGGTGCCGGTGGTCGCCTCGACAACGCTGTACCCCTCATCGGACAGCAACTGCTTGAGAAGCGAGCGAATGGAGGCGTCGTCGTCAGCAACGAGGATCGTCCTTTGCGCCACTTTCCGTACGCTTCCTTCCCACGAGGGCTAAAGATTGGCTACTGGATGACCTTCCTCGTGCGGCTGGACCATTTTGTGTGCCGGTGACCGTACATGTCAAACCGGACCGGGCCGCTTCACCTCCGTACGGTCGGCGCTCAGGCGACGTCGCGAACTATCGGAATGAAAGCCCCGACAACCGCGCAAGCGAGAGTGGCGCCACCTGCAACTGCGATAAGGACGGGGACGCTAACCAGGTCAGCCAACGCGCCGCTGGCGACGATGATCGGGAGCCAACTCAGGTTCAGAAGTGCGATTCGAGCCCCGAAGACGCGCGCTCGAAGTTCCGGCGGCGTCAGCTCCTGCGAGATTGTGACGTTGGACACATAGAACAGCACGTTGACAACGCCCCCTAGGGCGAAGAGCAGTACGGCGATCTCGAAAGTTGGCGCAGCCGCGAGGGCAATTAACACCAGGCCGTAGACGGCAAACCCAACGAGAAGGAGGCGGCCCTTCGGTATGCGCGCAAGCTTTGGCGCGATGAGGAGGCCACTCGCGACTGCACCGGCGGCAATGGCGCCCTCCGCTATTCCAAACTCAGACGCTCCCATCTCGGGATTCCCGGCGGCGAACCGTTGAAAGATGAGCGACGGAGCGAGGCTAGCAACCACCGGTAGCGACAGTTGGCAAGCCAGTGAGAAAAGCGTGTTCGCGCGTAGAACAGTGTGACGCCACAAGAATCGCAACCCCCCGAGAGCCTCGTGCCCGATAGCCCCTAAGACAATCGGCCGACGTTGCTCGTCGACACCAACGCGCAGAAGAAGCGTGGCAGATATCAGAAAAGTCAGGGCGTCTACATAAAAGGCGCGTTCTCCCATCGAAGCCACCAACAGTCCGGCAGCAAGCGCGCCGAGCACCTCGACCGCCCGATCGCTCGAGTACGTGAGGGCGTTTGCGCTCGGGAGGTCCTGCGCGCTGACAACGCGCGGAACGAGAGCGAGACGGGCAGGGTTGAAGATCGCGCCGCAGGCCGCCGCTGCGAACACGAGCGCGTATGGGACGATCAGTGGGAAGCCCAGCACCAATGTGATCGGGACCGTCCCTACCAGGGCAAAGCGCGCAAGGTCGCAGATGATCATCGCCCTTCGATGGCCAACGCCATCCGCGATGACGCCGCCGAACACGCCGAACAGGGCGTTCGGGATTGTCGCCATCACGACCGCAAGTGCCGTGATCAGGGCTGAGTGGGTGCGGACGTAACTCACATACGTGAGGGCAATGAGGGTGATGGGGTCACCGAACCTGCTGGCGACTTGCGCCAACCAGAGCGCACCGAAGTTTGGGGACCGAATCAGGTCAATGGCAGGAACACTCGTTCGCGTGGTCATCGACGCCTCAGGAGGCGAAAGGCCATCCAGAAGCCGCCAATCGCAAGTGCAACGTCACCAAGGCTGTAGATGTTGTTCACGACGGGAACCAGCAGAACGTCGGCCAGGAATGGGAGTCGAGTGTCAGACCCGATGAGCACATGCAGGCCATCGGACGGAGCTGGTTTGCCTGCGGCGGCCAGCGCCCCCGGATCTACTGGCATACCTGCATTAACCAGGGTGACGATGGCGTTGAGCAGGGAGCCGAGGCCGATAAGCCACGCCCCCGGCAGAGCTCGATTCAAGATGGCCACGAGGCCCACTAGCAGCAAACCCGCTAGCGACGTCACGAGAGCTAATCCATCAACGAACGGCGCAGCGGCACGTGCGACGACTCCAGCAATGAGCCCAGGCCAGTATCTGAGGTCAAATCTTTGAAGATTGCGCCATTGCCCGCCGGTCGCCAGACCGAGGACGAAGCCTGCTACGAGCCCACTAACCAGCATGGGCATCGCGAGCCATCGGCTCGCGCGCCAGCCGTTTGCGAAGTTCTGCGAGCGTCTCGTAGTTGATTGGGGGTAGGGCACTCAGTTCGAAAGCCCCTGCTCCTCGCTTGTCGATTAACGTTCCTAGCGCACGAACAACCTTGGGATCAAACTGAATCCCTTTGTAGCGATCCAGCTGATCCATCGCCCGTTCGTGACCGATCGCTTTGCGGTAGATGCGGTCGGAGGTCATGGCTTCATAGGCGTCGGCGACGATGATGATGCGCGAGCCGAGTGGAATGTCCTCGCCCTTTCTTCCCTCCGGATAGCCGCTGCCGTCATAGTTTTCGTGATGGTGCAAGACGAGAGGCACTAGCGGCCGAAGTGATTCGGACGGCTCCAGAATCGATGCTCCGTAGATCGGGTGACGTCGCATTAGTTCCTGCTCATGCGGATCAAGGCGAGCGGGCTTCATCAGAATCTGGTCCTCTACGCCAATCTTCCCGATGTCGTGGAGCATCCCGGCCAGCTCGATTTCTTCGATCAGACGTTCTGACAACTCCATCTCGCGGGCAATAGCCCCGGCGATCCGAGATACGCGATCCGCGTGACCACGAGTGAATCCGTCCTTGGCGTCGATAGCCTGCGACAAAGCACTGACCGTCCCGAGAAACATCGCTCGGGTTTCGGCATATTTGGTGAAGGAATATCGGGCCAATAGCAGGGGCACCATGAACAGAACGCTTGCCCATAGTCCAACTCTCGTGGCGACTTCGGCCATCAGCCAACCCAAGAAGACGAGTGCGATCGTCCCAAACAGGGTATTGCTCACGCTCAAGGCCCAAATCCGCGCCATCGGTGAATTCGTTCTCAGACTTGCGGCTGTCACCGCGAGGAACATGTTGGAGACGCTGAACGCGAGACCAACGAGGACGATCAGAGCAACCGTACTGAACGGCTCGTCAGCGCGTAGGACACGTTGTGCTTGATTGAAAACGAGCCATGCGGCGAATGCCGCCAAGACGTAGGCGAATCTGTTGTAGAGGCTCCCGTACCAGGCAATCTGACGCTCGCGGCCGAAACGGATGTCACGAAGTTCGGTGGTCCCGACCAGAGCAATCCAACAGACCGCAAAGGGATTCGCTAATTGAGTATCGAAGACGGCTGCGATGATCGGGGCCGTCGTGATATGGGCGACCACTCCACCCGGCAGCTTCACTGGAAATGCCGCCGTGGTGATGGTTATCAGCGTCCAAAACAGCACGCGGCTTAGGTCTAAGTCCGACGGAATGGGAACAGTCGACCGAAAGAGAACGATCGCCCCAGCGGTCATGACTCCAATAACGAGCGCCCGGAGGTTGGGGGGAATTGGTTGTGGGCGCACGGGGTGGAGGATACGGGAGAGCATTAGGCGCTCAGCTTGCTAATCCAGAGCGAAACACGCCTAGGAGAGGACCACCCGGGTCCTCTCCTCGCGCGAAATGCCGTATTAAGTGAGTTGTGGGCTGCTAGAAGCCGGAGTAGCCGGCGCCGCCACCGAGAACGAGCGCGGCCAGCGCAACGATCGCAGCAATCAAACGACGCATATCAGCCTCCCTTTGGTCCTCGTGTCCGCTCTCTAGGTCGGCTGGTCTGGCTGGGCGCTTAAGACCGCCCACCGAATAGATACCCCGCCGAGACGGCGATTTCTGCCCTCAGACTCCATCTGGGCGCTGCGCGGTCGATTCAAGGGGCCGCCTACCATGCCGGCCGTGGGGAGCCTGGCGATCACGTGGGCGATTGGCCGTTCGGTGGCGATGGTCGAATTCGGCCGCTATTCCTCCGGGTCTGCAGAGCGTCGCGGCTCTCCGCGCGGGGACGGCGCGGCACTCCTCATAGGCTGCGCCTAAAGCCATGTCTGCGACCGCAATCGGGCCAGGCAGCGACATCGACCTCTGGGCCCCCGTCGCACGCGACGCCCTTCCGAAACGGCTCGTAGAGGCGATGGCGCAAGGCGACTGGGCCACCGTGCGCGCACAGCTCGGGACCGTTATGGACGGGATCATGACCGACGGGGTCTATGGCCGCGCGTTGCTGCAGCTGGCTTTGGATCTTCCGGTTGGCATTGATCCGGTCTTCGACAGCTATCGAGCCGCAGCATCGATCGACCATGGCGACTGGGACGGACTCCGGAGATGTATGGCTGGCAGTCCCATCGAACCGATCCAGCTCTTTGGTATGCGAGATGTCCTGTTGGCTCCGCTCAATCAAGTAGCGCCGAAAGATCCGGCGTCGTCCTACGCGATGCTCTTCGCGCCATATGAGTACCAACTGAGTCAGATGCTGGGCGGCTATAGGCGGTGGGCGCGCGCGATGTTGAGTTTTCAGGCCATCGAACGGGTATGGGCACGACCTGACGTGCCTGCCGGACGTCACATCCGCCAACGCCGGTTGCAGGACGCGGTAAGCATGGCGTTTGCGGAGGTGGGAGCGGGGCGACTACCGACAGCGATGGCATTTGCACTGGAGGCACCACACCTCGGCGACGCAAACGAGCCGCTTCGCCGCTGTGCACTTGATCTGGAGGAATTGATCGCGGTCGCACTGGGCGATGAACGCGCAGCGGATCTCAGACTTCTAGTGGATCTCGCGAAGCCGACCGGCTTATCCCCGCTGGGCGCTTGGCAGGTGCTTCTGCATTTCATGCCCCTCCTTTCTCTGGTCAGTGGGGATACTTTCTTGAGGTCGGCCGAGATCGCGGAGCGGATAGCCGCCGGTCTCGGATCAGCGCGTGCACAGCTCGCCTCGCATGCGTGGCGCGTGACCGCGGAATACATCAAGGCGCCCGGAGAAAGGCACGCCGAGCTCCCCGGACTCCGCGCGCAGGCGGATCGTGCCGGCGTCGGTCTTCGGGTGCTACCGCAGCTTCTTGCCGGGATCGTCTCGAGAAAACCCGCCGACCTCGCGGCCGCGGAAGCTCTCGCCCGCAGGGTCGGCAACCGGTGGGCGCAGGTGACCGCACTCACTTGGATGGCGGCACAGAATCCGAATGCCCATGTCGCGCGCTGGCTAGCGCTGCTCCTCGAGACTACGGGTTGGCGGCGGCCGAGCCTCGTGCCGGCGGAGGTGGCCGCGGACGCGGCGCTCGGCGTGGCATCGCTTGGTGTGCGCAGTCAGGCGATCGTCGAACTCGCCTCGGCGGCCGGCCGTCCAAACATCCTCCTCGAAGTATCGGTGCGCCATGTCGATGACACGGCAGCACCGCTTTCGGCGCGCCTTGCGGCCGTCGAAGCACTCGGTACGCTCGGCACCACTCGCGCCAGTGAGCTACTCGCGCGCCTCGCTCGACGTAATGACGAACTTGGTAGGCGCGCGCGTCTCGTGTCCGAACGACGCCGTCGCACAGGTCTCAGCGAACGCGAAATAGAGGTGTTGCAGCTCGCAGGGACCGGACTTACAAACCGGGAGATCGCCGAGCGTCTGAGCCTCAGTCAACACACGATCGCCCGCCATCTTGCGAACGCTCGCGTGAAACTCG
>JALYLL010000125.1 GCA_030774255.1 Chloroflexota bacterium
GCCTGCTTGCTGCGGATCGCATTCACTTCGGCGTTCGCGTCGGTGATGATCAGGGCCTTGTAGCCATCGAGGTAGGGCAGCTGGACGCCGTTCTTGTCCTTCCCGAAGTAGTCGGGGAACTTCTTGCCGACCCAGTCCTGCCCCTTGGTGTTCGAGACGTAGGTGAACGGGCCGGTGCCCATGACGTTCTTCTCGTACCAGTGGATGTCGGTCTTCAGCTTCGCCGCGCTGTAGATGAAGTTCCATGGCGAGGCGAGGTTCGTGGCGAACGAGGCGGACGGGTACTTGAGCTTGAAGACGACGCTGTCCGGCGCGGGTCCCGTGATCGTGTCGACGGCCGCATAGGCGCCGGCGCGCGGGGAGAGGACGCCGGTCGGCGGGAAGATGATCTTCTGGTAGGTGGCGACGACGTCGTCGCTCGTCATCTTCGAGCCGTCGTGGAACTTCACGTCGGTGCGGAGCTTGATCGTGTAGGTCAGCTTGTCCGCGGAGACCTCGGGCATCGCCGCGGCGACGTCGGCGATGACCTTGGTGAGGTCGTTCGGGTCGAATTTGTAAAGCGTGCTGTAGTGCGGCGCGATCGGGTGCAGGAGCGCGAAGGTCGTCTCGCGGTGGCCGTCGAACGACGGCGGCTCGGCGTTCACGATGAACGTGAGCGTTCCGCCCGCTTGCGGTTGCTCGGCGGCGGAGCCCGACTGCGTCGCAGCGCTCCCCTTCGGTGCCGGCGTGCAAGCCGCGAGCAGGAGCATGAGCGCGACAGAAATTGCGGCGATCTGGCGGTTGAACACGAGACCACCCCCTCGGGCCGAGACTCTAGCGCACGCCTCTCTTACGAATGACTTCCTCGTAGAGTTCAACGAGCTGGGCCGTGACGTGGGACCAGTCGTACTCCGGGGCGCGGCGTGCCCCGGCCTGCCCCAAGCGCTCGCGCAGGGTGGGCTCGCAGAGCAGGCGTTCGAGCGCGCCGGCGATGGCATCGGGATCCTTCGGCTCGACCAGGAGACCGGTGACATTTCGCTGTACGACACGCTTGTAGCCGTGGATGTCGCTCGCGACGACCGGCAGCCCGGCCGCCATGGCCTCGAGAAGGACGATTCCGAAGGACTCCTGGCCGGTCGAGGGCGCGCAAAAGATGTGCGCCGTCTTGTAGAAGCGGGCCTTGTCGGTTTCGGACACCCGACCGGCGAACAGCACGTCCTCCAGGCGGTTTTGCCGAACGAAACGGCGGAGACGGCCGAGCAGCGGACCCACGCTGCAGAGGATCAGGCGAAGCTCGGGATGTTTTGGCTTGAGCTTCGCGTACGCCTCCATGAGGTACATCGCGCCCTTTCGCGGTTCGAGCCGGCCGACAAAGAGGATGTTGATCTTGCCGTCGTTGTATTCGGGAAATGGTTTC
The DNA here is from genome assembly GCA_030774255.1 of Chloroflexota bacterium. Taxonomy (GTDB): domain Bacteria; phylum Chloroflexota; class Limnocylindria; order P2-11E; family P2-11E; genus 3-1-20CM-2-70-9. Next base: position 1,397 of record JALYLL010000125.1, read on the forward strand.
GCGCTCGAGTAGAACTGGACGTCGACCCCGTTCGGGATGATCCGGTAATCCCCGGGGAAATACGTCGAGATGAAATGGCGCGCGGCGCTGGAGACCGCGATCCGCGCGTCGAGCTTGTTCATGTACCGATTCCCGATTGGCCGACCTGCCCAGTACGAGAACGAGAAACCGCCGAAGGCGTGGAACGTCGCCACCTGCGGACACCGCGCGGAGTCGAGGATCTGCATCGAGAGGAAGGGCACGAGCGGCTCGTGGTGATGAATGATGTCGAACTGTTCGCGCTCCAGCATGCGTGACACGAGCCATTCGAGGCGAAGCGAGAGCGTGATGCGTCCGATCGCTCCGTTATATGGGACCGCGATCGCTTGGCCGATCTGGATCACGTCTTGCGCCGGCGGGTCGTCGCCCCATGGCGCCGTGATGATCCGCACATCGTGTCCCAGGCGGCGAAGCTCCGAGTAGCTCTCGCGGATATACGAGTTCGCGCCGCCCGGACGCGGATACGCATACGGCGAGACGATCCCTATCTTCATTCAGCGTCTCGTCCCGTCATCAAGCAGCTCGTCCCGTCGGCTTGGCCTCCGCAGGGGCAGGGGCCCCTGGGCGCGGTAGCGACCGCCACAGGCTCAGGGCTGATGGACTCACTCCTCGCGAGTGCAGGGGCAGGGGCCCCTGGGCGCGCAGCGAGGCTCGTCGCTCGATTCACTTCTTCTTGCCGCCCCCTGAGCGGATTCTGCGGCGTGCGCGCTTGATCGGGTCGCGGACCATGGACCGCCACTGCTGCGTGGCCGCTCCGTCGAGGTGCTCTTTGAGCGTCCAGCCGCGCCCGTCGGCCGTGGTCGCGCGTTCCCGTAGCGCGGTCCGAAGATCCCCTGGCGTGCTTCCGGAAAACTCCGTCCAGCAGGTCCCGACGAGGGCCGCATGGTGCGCGTCGCTCGATCCGGTCTCGGCGATTCGCAGCACATGCGTGTTGAGCCACACGGCGCGCGATGCGCGGACGCGTCCCGCATAAGAGGGATTGCGCAGCTCGATCGCGTCGACCATCCGCGCGTCGTCGCCGTACTCCGCGAGCTGCCGGAGCGCGCCCTCGCCGATGGAGAAGGTCAGGTAGGACAGAGGGTGCGGCACGATCGCCACGCCGCCGGTCTGGTGGATCAGCGAGAGCGCGTCCGCGAGGGAGCAGAACATCGGGATCTCCTCCTCGATCCACAGCGCGAGAAGGTGGCCCGATCGGGTCGTCACCTCGACGCCCGGAACGACCGAGACCGGGCTCGAGCGCTGTGCCGCGAGCTCGCGTAGCGCGAACGCACCGCGTATGTCGTCGTGATCGGTCAGCGCGATCACATCGAGCTCGGCTCGCTCCGCGGAATCGAGGATCTCCTCGATCGACGAAAGACCGTCGCCGAGGTCGCTGTGGAGCTGCAGATCAGCGCGTCCCATGACTAAGCAGCTCGTCCCTTCGGCCTTGCCTCAGCAGGGGCAGGGGCCACTGGGCGCGATCGCGACCGCCACGGGCTCAAGGCTGAACACGCCTCGCTGCGCTCGGCTAACGGGGGCCCCTGCCCCCTCGCTCGTCGCGAGCAGGGGCAGGGGCCCCTGGGCGCGTAGCGACGCGCTCCTCGCTCATTCATCTGTTGCCCCACACCGGCTCGAAGACCGTCCACTGCTCGGGATGGTCCTTGATATAGAGCTCGAGGCGCGCGGCGAACCGACGAACCCCGGCGCGGACGTCGGCATCGCGGTCGCCCGTCGACACGAGCTCGAGCGGCTCTTCGATACGCGCGAAGAGGAGGCCCTTCTCGCGCCATGCGAATGCGGGGAGAAGAGCCGCGCCCGTTCGGAGCGCCAGCGCCACCTGAGCCGACGGAAGTAGCGCAGGCTGGCCAAAGAACTCGACCGTTTCGCCGACACCCGTGACCGCGCGGTCGGCGAGGATCCCGAGAACGCCGCCGTCGCGGATGACGCGATGCAGGCCGAGCGCCGAATCGATCGGCACGAGCACGAGGCCTTGCGCCTGTCGCGCTCGGTTCACGGCGTGCATGAATTCGGAATCGGTCTTCTCGGCGGGAAGTGTGAGCGTGAAGCCGCGCGTGATGAGGATTTGCCCGACCAACGCGACCGGGCCGAGATGCGCGCTCCCGAAGATCACGCCTTTGCCGAGGCGCTGTGCGCAGAGGAACTGATTCCAACCTTCGACACGGACGATCGCATCGAAGCGCGCCCGATCGAGCCGTGGGATCTGGAACACCTCGAGGTACTGGCGGACCTGGTTCACGAACACGCGGCGGACGGAGAGCGAGCGCTCCGGCGCGATCATCGCCAGGTTCGCGCGGACGGCGGCACGGCCACGTGGCGCCACGAGGTAGGCAATCGTCCCAACGGCCTCGGAGATCGGGCCCTGCCAGGCCGGCGGCACCCTCGGTAGCGCCCACTCCGCCGTTCGTGCGAGCGCTCGCGCAGCGCCCATGCGCTAGACGGTGCCTTCGGGCCGGGTCCACATGGGGCGGAATATGTACCACTGATCGGGATCGCCGCGGACGAGCTGCTCCAGTCCGTGAACGATCGCCTGCGTCGTCCGCTCGATGTCGTGAGCGGCCTGCTTCGTGCGCTCCACGAAGATCGGTGGCAGAGCGACGCCTCGGAACGTGTTGTCGCGCTCTCTCGTCACGGCGGCGACGACGATCGGCGCACCAGATACCCGCGCGAGGTTCGCCGCGATCGTCGGGAACGCGGTGAGCTCGCCGAAGAACATGACCTCGACGTTGTCGAGCTCTTTCGCGCGCGGCCCAAGATCCATCATCAGTCCGACCATCTCGTTGCGGCGCAGCGCCCGTAGGACCTGCCGGACCGCACCCTCGGGAGGCAGAAGTCTCACGTTCTTGTGCGCACGATTTGCGACGAGCAGGTCCATGAGCCGCTGGTTCTCGAGCTCGTCGGCGATCACGTTGAGGGGCATTTCGTCCGCGATTCGTGCCCCGCCGATCTCGAAGTTGCCGAAATGCATGGACACGAAGATCAGACCACGCCCGTGATCGTGCGCGGCCCGGAAATAGGACCACGAGCGCGGGTCGATCGTGACCAGCCGCGCGAAGTCCGCCGTCCCAAGGCTCGGGAACCGCATGATCTCGACGAGATACTTGGCGAAGTTCCGGAAGGACCGACGCGCGACGCGCGCGACCTCGCGGTCCCCGGAGGGCAGGGAGAGGACAACAGCGAAGTTCGCCTTGGCCACCCGTCGCCGCCCGACCCAGAAGAGATAGGCGATCTCACCCCCGACGACCGCCGCGGGATACGTGATCCATGGCGGCAGGCGCTGTGCGAGCGTCGCCCCCAGGCGCCAGCCCCAGAACGCCGATCCGTGGAGTAGACGGTCCAACACCGTTAGTTCGTTGATCCGCCGAGCGTCTGCTGGCCGGAGCGTCCCTTGATGTATTCCTCCACACCTTCGCGCGCCCGGTCGTCCGGGATCTGGCGCGGCGGGGACTTCATGAAGTACGCCGACGGCGCCACGATTGTGCCGCCGAGGCCTCGATCGAGCGCGAGCTTGCAGCAGCGTATTGCGTCGATGACCACGCCGGCGCTGTTCGGCGAGTCCCAGACCTCGAGCTTGAGCTCCGCGTTCAGGGGGACGTCCCCGAACGTGGTCCCCTCCATCCGGATGTAGCACCACTTGCGATCGAGGAGCCACGGCACGTAGTCAGACGGGCCGACGTGAACGTCCTTTTCGTCGAGTGGGTAGTCGAGCATGCTCGTCACCGCGTTCGTCTTGCTGATCTTCTTCGACTCGAGTCGCTCGCGCTCGAGCATGTTCAGGAAGTCGGTGTTGCCTCCGAAATTGAGCTGATATGTCCGATCCAGGCGCACGCCGCGGTCCATGAAGAGTCGCGTGAGCACGCGATGGGTGATCGTCGCGCCGACCTGCGATTTGATGTCGTCGCCGATGATGGGAAGGTTCTTCTGCGCGAACCGCTTCTGCCAGTACGGCTCCCGCGCGATGAAGACCGGGATGCAGTTGATGA
>JALYLL010000126.1 GCA_030774255.1 Chloroflexota bacterium
CCGGAGAACGGCAACGGACCCAACGCGCTCCTCCAGAACCACCCGCTGATGGCGCTCCATCCGCCGCTCCTTTACCTGGGCTACGTGCTGACGTCGGTGCCATTCGCGTACGCGATCGCCTCGTTGATCCTCGGCGAGGGCGGAGATCGCTGGCTCGTCGCGACGCGACGCTTCGCGCTGATCTCATGGGCCCTGCTCGGCGTGGGCATCGTCGCCGGCGCGTGGTGGAGCTACGCGGTCCTGGGATGGGGTGGCTACTGGGCATGGGATCCGGTGGAGAACGCCGCCATCATGCCGTGGCTCACCTCGACCGCATATCTGCACTCGGTCATGGTCGAAGAAAAGCGCAGCCTGCTTCGGACCTGGAATCTCGCCTTGGTGGTTGCGACGTTCGCGCTCACGATCCTCGGGACATTCCTCACTCGAAGCGGAGTCGTGAACAGCGTGCATGCGTTCAGCCTTTCCGCGATCGGTCCGCTGCTCCTCGGTTACCTCGTCGCGATCCTCGTGCTTTCGGTCGGTCTGCTGCTCTGGCGATCGGCGCGCCTGCGGGATGCCGGCCCGATCGGTGCGCCGCTATCTCGCGAAGCGATCTTCCTTTTCCAAAACGTGCTCTTCATGGCCGCGACGCTCACCGTGCTCCTGGGAACGCTCTACCCGCTCGTTGCGGAGGCGATCTCGGGGGCGCAGCTCTCGATCGGCGGTCCGTATTTCGACCGCGTTGAGATCCCGCTCGCGCTCGCGCTCCTATTCCTCATGGGCGTCGGGCCACAGCTGCCGTGGCACGGTGCATCTCGCGCGACGCTCGAGCGACAGTTCACTGCGCCGATCGTCGCGGCAGCCGCCGGGGCGCTCGCGGCGCTCATCACCGGCACGACCGCGCTCGCGGCGGTGCTCACGTACGCGCTCGGTGCGTTCGTCATCGGCACGGTCGTGCAGGAGTTCGCCCGCGGTGTTCGCGCGCGACGGACGCTGCATGGCGAGAGTAGGGTCGGCGCCTTCTCGAACCTCCTCCGCCGGAGCGGCCGCCGGTACGGTGGCTACGTCGTGCACGTCGGGATCGTCCTCGTCGCGCTCGCGGTGGCGACGAGTCAGGCACGCACGGTCGACGCCGAGCAGACGCTCGCGCCGGGCGAGACCCTTTCGATGGCGGGCTACACGGTTCGTCTCGACGCCATCCGGCCGGTGAGCGAGCCGCAACGCGACTCGATCGTGGCGGACCTCGTCATCACCGGGAACGGCGCGAGCGCGCATCTGAGCCCGGCCCTCGTGCAGTACCCGAATAGTGCGTCCGCGGTCGGGTCGCCGGGGATCGGCGCCGGCCTGCGCGACGACCTCTACACGATCCTCGCCGCGTACGACCAGCGAACGTTCTCGTGGGCGACGATCCGAATGCGCGTGATTCCCGGTGTCTCGTGGCTGTGGCTCGGCGGCGCCGTCGTGGGAATAGGTGCGCTCATCGCGGCCCTGCCGGCGCCGCGCCGACGCACCGTGCGCATGCCGGTCGCCGAAGTGGCGGTCTCGGCGAAGTGATGCTCGCCAGGGTCGTGCGTATCGCCGTCGTGGTCGCGATCCTCGGTCTCGTCGTGACGCTGGCGCTGGCATTCCGCCGCGATCCGCACGACATCAAAACCGGGACCATCGGCAAACCCGCGCCGGTCTTCACGCTCGACCGGCTCGACGGATCGGGCAAGGTCACGCTCGCTGACCTCGCAGGCAAGGTCGTGGTCATGAATTTCTTCGCGTCGTGGTGCCTGCCGTGCACCGAGGAGAACCCCGCGCTCGTTCGTGTCTACGAGCGCTACCGAACGAGCGACGTGGTGATGCTCGGCGTGAACTACCAGGAGTCGCGCGACAACGGGCTCGCGTACGTGCAGCGCATGGGTATGGGATGGACGACGGTCGCCGACGACGATGGCCGCGTCGCGCTGTCCTACGGGGTCTTCGGTCCGCCCGAGACGTTCTTCATCGGCCCTGACGGCGTCATCGCGGGCCGGCACATCGGTCCGATCGATGAGGCGACATTGGTCAACGCGATCGAAACACTTCGCGGTCGGGCGGTGCGATGAACGGCCGCACGGTCATGGCGATCGCGCTTCTCGTTCTCGCCGCCGCGATCGTGTTCGCGGCGCGACCGCACGAGGTGACCGCGGACGAGCGCATCGATCAGATCACGACCGAGCTCCGCTGCCCGGTCTGCCAGGGCCTTTCGGTAAAGGACTCGACTTCTGAGACGGCGCGCCAGGTGCGCGACCTCGTCGCCCAGCGCGTGCGTGAGGGAAAGACCGACGCGGAGATCGAGGCCGAGTTCCGCGCGGCGTACGGCGACTGGATCTTCCTCTCGCCGCCGATCGCTTCGTGGAGCGGCCTCGTGTGGCTTGTCCCCATCGCCGCGCTCGGCGCTGGCGTGCTGCTCGTGACCGGGCGGCTGCGCGGTGCCAACGTTCCACCGCCGGCCGAGCCGAGCGCGACGCAGGTCGCCGCGTTGCGCGAGCGTGTCGTGCGCGAAGAGGCCGCCGAGGGATGACCATCGCGCTCTTCGTCGTTCTCCTCCTGGCCGGGACGGCCGCGGTGATCGCGCCGCTCGCGCGGCGGCCGGTCGCGTGGCCCGCGGATCCGCCCGATCACCGCGACGACGTGGCGCGCGCCGTGAGCTCGCTGCGCGATCTCGAGTTCGCGCGTGCGGCGGGAACGATCGCGCCATCGGACTACTCGCGGCTGCGCGCATCGCTCGAGCGCGACGCCTTCGTGCGGCGTTCGCCCGAGCCGCGTGGGGGCGCGCCGGTGCGAACGCTGGTCGCCGCGGCCCTGGTCGCGGCAGTCGCCGTCGGCGCCGCGGTGTTCTATCTGCCGCCGTCAGCCGGCGATCGCGCGCCCGGGGAAACGGTCACGGGGACGGTGCCGCAGACCGACGCACTCGCCGCGCTCGAGGCGCGCGCGAAGGCCAATCCGGGCGACGTTCCGACTCAGCTCGCGCTCGCCGATGGATACGTCCAGGCGGGCCGACCGCAGAACGCGATCCCGCGCTATCAGGCGGTGCTCGCGAAGGATCCGAACAACGTCGCCGCGCTCGACGGGCTCGCGCTCATCCTCGTGGCCTCGCGCAGCTACGACGG
>JALYLL010000127.1 GCA_030774255.1 Chloroflexota bacterium
GTTGAAGTGCGGACTCCCGCGGAAGCCCAGCGAGCCGAGGCACCAGGAACCATCTCGCAAGAAGGCTCCAGGTGATGAGCCCCAGGACGACCTGGGCTGGGAACACCAGATCAGTGGGCATCATCCGCTCAGGATCGCGAGATCGATTCGCGCGAGACGCTCCGGGTCGGCGACGAGCTCGATCTTCACGATCTTCCCGCCGGTGATTGTGAATGCGATGACGACGCGCCGTCGGTGGCCCGGAGTGCCGGGTTTAGACGCTTGGCGCACCGGTTGAATCGCACGCTGGCCGACATACTTCGCGGACTTCATCATCGACGAAGGATTCCACAAGAAGGAACAGTTCGACATCGCAGCGGCTGCCCAGGCGCGTGCGCCGAGCTTTGGCTTCGCTCTCTTCCCGGGATCGATCCTGACGAGAAGAGTGGCAGGCGTCCTGTACCAGGTCTATCGGTGGCGATCGACCGGGCTCTACTCCGTCGGTCTCTACTCATCCGCTCGGGATCAACTCGAGCCACTGGGCCCGTTTTCGGACCTGGAAGGCCTGATTGCCTACTGCACCATGGAGATCGAGCGGACGTCCGACTCTTTATGAGGGGCGTTCGACACCACTTCTAACGTCGCCGGAGCAGGCTGAGGACGTGAAGCGCGCGCCCGTCAGTCCGGATGAGGCGACCCAACGCGACCAGGTGCGGCGACTCCTGACCGTTCTGACGGCGCTGGCGCTGGTCTCGGGCGCCTTGGTTGCCGGACAGGCGTTCGTCGCTGGAATCGAGATCTACTGGACGCTGGCGATCATGGTCTGGGGTTTCGGCGTGGTGCTCGTGGTTGGGGCGCGCCCCCTCCTCGCAAGAGGTCGTGTGGAGGCGGCGGTGATGGTGATGGCCTTTGCCGCGATCACGCTCATCTTGGGCAGCGCATTCATCCGGCCATCCGGCGCGCTGACCGTCGCATCGATGCTTGTCCCGGTCACGGCAGCGGTGCCGTACCTGGAGGCGAAGTCGCTCCGTCGGCTCATGGTCGTCACGTGGATAGGTACGATCGCCGCCGCCGCGGCAACTCTGGTACGCGGATCGGCGACGCCGAGCGGCGACGCCGGAGTCGGCGAGTTCTGGACTTCCGCGCTCGTCTCAGGACTTGTGCTGTTCCTTCTCTATCAATCGAGCGAAAGCCTGAAGGCCTCCAACCGGGAGTTCCGCCGGCTCTTCAGCCTTTCTTCGGACCTGGCCGAAACGACCGAGGCGGGAGTCCTCGGTGATCTCGTCGCCCGTCATCTGACTGAGGCGACCGGCATGGACGACTGCGTCCTTTACTCACTCGTGCCTGAGACAAGCCGACTCACTCCGTTCGGGTCGCACCCCGCGGAACGCGCGATCCAGACCGAGGCGCAGTCCGTCATGGAGCGGCCGACGCTCGGACGCGTCATCGACGAGCGCGTGGGCGTGATCCTCGACACCGCCGACGAGAATGCCGACCCGATGGAGCGGACACGACTGGACACACTCGGCCGCAGGGTGATGCTGCTGCTTCCGCTGGTCGCTCACTCGGAACCGGTCGGGGTCGCCGAGCTCACGTCGACGCAGCACCGTTCGATCGACGACCGCCGACTCGCCCTCGCGCGAACCCTCGCGTTCGAGGCGGCGATGGCGATCGAAAACGGGCGTCTCTACCAGGAGCTGCACGAGCGTTCGCTCCACGATCCGCTGACCGGTCTCGCCAATCGTGGCCTGTTCTTCGACCGTGTCGGTCACGCCATCGCGAGGCTCGGGCGCCGCCCCGGTCCGTTCCTCGCGGTGCTCTTTGTCGATCTCGACAACTTCAAGACCGTGAACGACACCCTCGGCCACGCTCGAGGCGATCGCCTGCTCGCGCTCGTTGCCGAGCGGCTGCTCCTGGCGGTGCGGGACGTGGACACGGTCGCTCGCCTCGGCGGGGATGAGTTCGCTGTGCTGCTCGAGGACCTGACCACCGAGGACGAGGCGATTCTCGTCGCCGAGCGTGCCGTGAACCTCCTTCGGGCGCCGTTCGATCTCGCGGGCAAGTCCGCGAACGCGAGCGCATCGATCGGTGTCGCTGTACGCGCCGATGACAGCACCGGCACCGACACCTTGCTCGCGGAAGCCGACGCCGCGATGTACGAGGCGAAACGCGCCGGAAAGGGGCGCGTCGTCCGGTCTCGGCCGGCTGTTCTGGCGGCCTAGTCCAAGATTCACGACGGCGGTCGGCGGGACGTGCCTATAATTGGTCTAGTTCAGGCGCCAGAGGGGTTGCGGAGAGCAACCTCTTTTTGATGTTCAAGAGCACGAGACCGCCCACCTAGCTCAGTTGGTAGAGCACGTCCTTGGTAAGGACGAGGTCTCGGGTTCGATCCCCGAGGTGGGCTCAACGAGGAGAGAAAGAGAGCCATGGCCAAGAAAAAGTTCGAGCGCACCAAGCCGCACGTGAACGTGGGGACGATCGGTCATATCGACCACGGTAAGACCACGCTCACCGCGGCCATCACCAAGACCTTGTCTTTGAAGGGCGAGGCCGAGTTCCGCCCATTCGATTCGATCGACAACGCACCTGAAGAGCGCGAGCGCGGCATCACGATCTCGATCGCGCACGTCGAGTACGAGACCGACAAGCGCCACTACGCGCATGTGGACTGCCCCGGTCACGCCGATTACATCAAGAACATGATCACCGGCGCAGCGCAGATGGACGGCGCGATCCTGGTGGTGTCGGCGGCCGACGGGCCGATGCCGCAGACCCGCGAGCACATCCTGCTCGCCCGTCAGGTGGAAGTGCCGCAGGTCGTCGTGTTCCTCAACAAGGTCGACATGGTCGACGACGAGGAGCTGCTCGAGCTCGTCGAGCTCGAGGTTCGTGAGCTGTTGACCAAGTACAAGTTCGACGGTGACAAGACCCCGATCATCCGTGGGTCGGCGCTCAAGGCGCTCGAGTCAACCTCGACCGACGTCAACGCGCCCGAGTTCAAGTGCATCTTCGACCTGATGAATGCCGTCGACAGCTACATCCCGACGCCGGTCCGCGCGAAGGAGAAGCCTTTCCTCATGCCGATCGAGGACGTGTTCGGAATCAAGGGCCGCGGCACCGTCGCGACCGGGCGTGTCGAGCGCGGCATCGTGAAGGTCAGTGAGGAAGTCGAGATCGTCGGCATCCGCGACGCCAAGAAGTCGGTCGTCACCGGCGTCGAGATGTTCCGGAAGCTCCTGGACCAGGGCGAGGCTGGCGACAACGTCGGCCTGCTCCTGCGCGGCCTCGAGCGGGAGGACATCGAACGCGGCCAGGTCGTCGCCAAGCCCGGCACGGTGAAGCCCCACACCAAGTTCAACGCCGAGGTCTACATCCTCACAAAGGAGGAGGGCGGCCGTCACACGCCGTTCTTCAACGGCTACCGTCCGCAGTTCTACGTTCGGACCACCGACGTGACCGGCGACGTGAAGCTGCCCGAGGGTCGCGAGATGGTCGTCCCAGGTGATAACGTCGAACTCGAGGTCACGCTCGGGACCCCGATCGCCCTCGAGGACGGACTCCGCTTCGCGATCCGTGAAGGCGGACACACCGTCGGCGCGGGCGTGGTAACGAAGGTGCTCGCCTAATGCCAAAGGACAACCGACCGATCATCACCCTCGCGTGCTCGACCTGCCGGTCGCGCACGTATTCGACGACGAAGAACCGGAAGAACGATCCAGACCGGATCGAGCTTTCGAAGTTCTGCCCGCGCTGCCGGAAGCACACAGCACACCGGGAGACTCGATAATTGATGGGGCTCAGGGAGCGGCGTCAGCCGTATACGGCTCCCGCGGAGCCGTATACGGCGGTAGCTCAACTGGTAGAGCACTGGTCTCCAAAACCAGCGGTTGAGAGTTCGAGTCTCTCCCGCCGTGCAGGGATGCAGTAGTGGCCGCTCGCTCGCAGGCGCCCGCCGCCCGGACCGGGAACGTTGGGATCGTCCGCTTCGCGCAGGAGTGCTGGTCGGAGCTCCAGAAAGTCACGTGGCCCGATCGTCAGACGGTGATTCGCCTGACCGTCATTGTCATCGTCATCTCGGCGATCGTGGCCGCCTACATCCTCGGCGCGGACCAGCTCTTCACATACCTCGTGAACAACGTCCTGTTGCACCAAGGCTTGCCGACGCCGGTACCGGCGACACCCTAAGGGGAGGGTCATGAGCGAAGAGCGCGACGACCAAACGCGGGACGAGGAGCAGCCCTCGATCGAGCCCGCTGTCGAAGCGGACGAGGAGGTCGACGCCGCCAAGCTTTCGGACGAAGCAGCCGCCGAAGCGGCCCGCGCGTTCCTCGGAACCGCGGAGCCGGAAGAAGAGGTCTCCGTCGACGAGGTCAAGAGCGTGCTGCGCCGCGCCGGCGCGGTTGCCGAGGCCGAGCCGGTCGCGGTGGCCCCGGCTGTCGAGGCTCAGCCCGAAGTGGTCCCCCCCTCGGCACCTTCGGCCGACGAGGTCGACACCGGCCGCCGCTGGTACGTGATCCACACCTACTCGGGTTACGAGAACAAGGTGAAGACGAACCTTGAGCACCGCATCAGCTCGATGGACATGGGCGACAAGATCTACCAGGTGCTCGTGCCGACCGAGGAAGAGATCGAGATCAAGAACGGCAAGCGTCATCCGGTCGAGCGCAAGGTGTTCCCGGGTTACGTGCTCGTCGAGATGATCATGGGCGACGACTCCTGGTACGTCGTTCGCAACACGCCCGGCGTCACGAGCTTCGTCGGCAGCGGTAACAAGCCGACGCCGCTCACCGATGGCGAGGTGCGAGCGATCCTCCGCCAGATCAAGCTCGACGCGCCCAAGTACAAGGTGGCGTTCACCAAGGGCGAGGCCGTCCGCGTGACCGACGGGCCGTTCACAGACCTGCACGGCGTGGTCGACGAGGTGAACCCCGAGCGCAACAAGGTGAAGGTCCTCGTGTCCATCTTCGGCCGCGAGACGCCGGTCGAGCTGGACTTCCTACAGATAGAAAAACTGGTGAAATAAGTGGCGAAGAAGATCAAGGCCGTCGTCAAAGTTCAGATCAACGCCGGCAAGGCCACGGCCGCGCCGCCGGTCGGCACCGCGCTCGGTCCGCACGGCATCAACATGGGCCAGTTCATCAAGGAATACAACGAGCGTACGGCGTCGCTCACCGGGACCATCGTGCCCGCTGTCGTCACGGTCTTCGAGGACCGGACCTACACGTTCGTCACCAAGAGCCCGCCCGCGGCCGACCTCATTCGCAAGGAAGCCGGTATCGAGAAGGGCTCGGGCAACCCGAACAAGAACAAGGTGGGGAAGATCACCCGCGCGAAGGTCCGCTCGATCGCCGAGATCAAGATGAACGACCTCAACGCGAACACGATCGAATCCGCTATGCGGATGGTCGAGGGCACCGCGCGCAGCATGGGCGTGGAGATCAGCGGCTAG
>JALYLL010000128.1 GCA_030774255.1 Chloroflexota bacterium
GTCGCGCGCGGGCTCGTGATCTCGGGGGCGGCGCAGAAGATCCTCCTGGTCGGCGCCGAGACGATCTCCCGATTCATCGATTGGACCGATCGAGCGACGTGTGTGCTCTTCGGGGATGGAGCCGGCGCCGTCGTCATCGAAGCATCGACGGCCGGCCCCGGTATCCGAAGCACCGCGCTCCACGGGGATGGACGCGAAAAGCAGCACCTACGCCTCGAGGGCGGCGGCGCGTTGCATCCGGCATCTCGCCGGGGCGACGACGGCGCTTCCGACTACATCGAGATGGACGGGTCCGCGGTCTTCAAGCTCGCCGTTCCGGCGATGGCCGATGCAGCGAAGGAGGCGCTCGCGGCGGCCGGGCTGAGCCTCGAGGACGTCGACCTCTTCGTTCCGCACCAGGCGAACGCCCGCATCATCGAAGCCGTCGCCAAGCGCCTCGGACTCGATCGTTCAAAGGTCTTCATGGACATCGACCGCTTCGGTAATACCTCGGCGGCCTCCATACCCATCGCGCTATGCGATGCCGTGGAACAAGGTCGGGTACGGCAGGGCGACACACTCGTGTTCGCGGCGTTCGGGGGTGGGATGACCTGGGGCGCGGCGGTCGTGGAGTGGTCGGCTACCCCTTGACCGCGCTGCTCGCCGCGCTCCGGATGAAGTACTTCTGGAAGAAGATCACGAGGCGCGCCGGGCGCTCAGGAAGCGCTCGGTTCGCCGGGCAGGCGAGCTACCCATGAGGCTGGAGAGCGAGGCGCTTTTCGTTCGCGCGCTCCGAGATTGACCACGGGCCTAACATCGCGTCGCGCAGAAAGCGCTGGGGAGGATGCCGATGTCGACACTGCATACCGAACAAGCCACGCTCGAGAAGAAGAACCTCGACGAGCCGGACGAAACGCGGCCGTTCAAGGCGCACGGTAAGGCTCAGATCGTCAATCTTGGGACGGTGAGCGTTGGCCGGGGAACGTTCGAGCCTGGATGGCGCTGGTCCGAGGACGTGAAGCCGATCGCGAAGACCGACAGCTGTCAGTCAGCCCACACCGGGTATTGCATCTCGGGGCGTATGACCGTCCGAATGGACGACGGCACCGAGGACCAGGTCGGGCCGGGCGATGCATTCACGATCGCTCCGGGCCACGACGCATGGACCGACGGCGATGAGGCCTGCGTCCTACTGGACTTCAGCGGTATGAAGAACTACGCAAAGGCGCCGTCGAAGAACTAATCGACCGCAAGCGCGCATCGATCGGAAGGCCCCGACACCGTTCGGGGCCTTCCGTTTGATTGATCGCATCGCGTGGGCTTAAGTCACGCGTGCACGTCTACGGCTCGCTCGGCCGGGCCGCACTGGAGCGCTGCTACGCGGCCGCATCCGTGTTCGCGTTGCCGACGGAAGGAGCGGCGATCCTCGTCCCGCCGGGACGCGTCGGGCCACTCGCCGCTGAGGGAACCGCGCTTCGTTCGCGCAGTTCAGTTCAGATAACGCCGATAGAAATCGGCGATCCGCTTGATGGCGTCTTCCGTGAAGTCCCCGCGCACTGCCACTCCATGCCGACCGCCCTCGTAGTAGTGAACCTCCACGGTGCCACCCGAATCCCGCAGGGCCTGCTCGTAGGCCCGCTGCGCGTCCATGGAGAGAAACGGATCGGCCGTCCCGCCGAGCATCAACACTGGTGAGACTGCTCTCGAAGGACCCCGAGCGGATGAGTCCACGACGATGGCCTTGATGTCGATTCTGCCGTCCCGGTACTGCAGCGCCTGAGCGCCGCCCGACGAGACTCCGTACAAACCGATCGCGCCTCTCTTCACTCCAGACAGTTGCTGCCCCACTTCAACAAGGGCGCTGATCGCGTCGTTCGCCATGGCGTAATTTTGCAGACACGGAATCCGCGGAAAAGAGACCCCGTCCGCAACGAATGGCTCGTCCGGTATTGGTCCCCAGCAGCCGACGATGACCACGAAACCAGCAGGGGCGAGATTCTTCGCCGCAGAAACGTGGAACACGGCTGACCCCTCGTCGCCGTGCAACCAGACGACGAG
>JALYLL010000129.1 GCA_030774255.1 Chloroflexota bacterium
ACCGAGTGCCTGAGGAAATGCGCGCCGAATACCTCACCGGAGTCGACGAGGTCGTGATCGAGAACTTCGGCGTCCAGGCTCCGCTCGGTTGGGAGCCCGTGCTCAACGAGGAGCACGACTCCTACCGGTGGCTCAGTCACACCGAAGCTGTCGTGATCGCGCACTGGCCGGAGACAAAGGAAGTCATCGCCGTCCTCGCACGATGAGGGAAGATGCTCACGGGGTCGATGAATTCGTGCGTGCTCTTTCGAGGGTGCACTCCGGAGCGAGCGGCGCCCTCGTCGAGCTTGCCAGGCTCCTCCCGAACGTGAGGCTTGTCGTAGCGGTCCGAGGTCGCCCGGCCCCGGGTGAGTCGATCGCGATTCCTGTCATCAAGACGGACGACGGAAAGATGCTTTTGCCCTGCTTCAGCAGCGAATCAAGCTTTTTCCGCTGGTCCGCACGCGGAGACTTCGCAGAGTCCGGGACTCTGCCGGCGCTGGCGATTTTCGAAGAGGTGCTCGCGGGCCCCTTTGAGGGCCTCGTCTTCGATCTCGCCGGTCCGAACCGGATGATCGTTGAGCGCGAGGTTCTCCTCACGGCCGTCAACCTCGCTCGATCCGGTGATCGGCCCCAGGCCTAGCGAGCTCGCGGCACGACCGTGCGCGCCGTGACTGTTGCCTGCTTCATCTCTGCAGTAATCCACGCGTAGCGGCGGCCCTCGCGATTCGTCGCGGAGGCGTGCACGCCTGTCGGACTCAGCACGACGATGTTGAACGCCGCGTCCTCGAGCTCATTCGCGTCCACGATCGCGGCGCGCGCGACCATGTCCGGCGGCATGCCGGTGGCGAGCCGGTCGACAGCCGTCTTCGCGGTGACGTTGCGGATCGCGAGCTCTCCGTAGCCGGTGCACGCCGCCGCGCCGTAGCGCGAGTCGCAGTAATTGCCGGCGCCGACGATTGGCGAATCGCCGACGCGGCCGGGGTACTTGTAGGCCCAGCCGCTCGTGGTTACGGCTGACGCGAGGTCGCCCCGCCGATCCAGAGCCAGGAAGTTGACGGTGCCGCGTTCTTCGAGGACGGTCCTGCGCACGACCGGCAGGAGCTTCGCGCGGCGACGAATGCTCGACGGCGTCTCGCCGACGGAACGAAGACGCTCCACCCAGAGCTTGCGCGTCGAGGGCGTCAGGTTCTGCGTGCGCTCCGCGCCGATCTCGCGCGCGAGGCGCGCCGCGCCATCGCCGACGATGAAGACGTGCGGGGTTCGCTCCATCACCGCGCGCGCCACGGAGATCGGATGCAGGTAGCCCTTGAGCGCCGCGACAGCTCCGGTGCGGTGGGTGGTGCCGTCGACGATCGACGCGTCGAGCTCGACCTCGCCGAGAACGTTCGGCTTTCCCCCGCGGCCGACGCTCGTGTCGCTCGTGTCGGCCTCGATGATCTTCGCGCAGGCTTCGACTGCGTCGAGGGCCGACCCGCCCCGCGCGAGGATGCGCATGCCGGCCGGGAGCGCGGACGCGCCGTTGCCGCTCGCGACGATGACTGGGAGAGAGCGCCGCGGCACTAGCGGCCGGTCATCCCGCGAACGATCCGAAAGCCGACGCCTGCGAGATCTTCCCCGGCGAACAAGCGCGCGCCCGGATCGTCGCCGGTGCGGAGCACGCGCCCGCCGTTCTGCCAGCTGTTGGTCCACTCGCGCAGGGCGCCGAGATGCTCGAGCGTGCCCTGCGTGCGCGCGGCCTTCTCCCACTCGCGCTCGTCGGGAAGGCGGTAAATGCGGCTGGTCCCGACCGTGAGCCAGCGGCAGTACGCGACGGCATCAGCCCACGAGACACCGTCGACCGCGCGATCGGCCGCGCGCCGTTTCTGTTCCCACCCCATTGGGGGAGCGTGATGCGTTTCGTCGACGAACATCGCGTATTCACCCACCGTCACCAGTCGCCGCGCGATGGCAAAAATGTTTACGTGCTCGGTCCGTGGAGGATCTCCGAGCAGCGCGTCTCCGGCTGGAACAACGACGACGTCGGGTTCGACCACCAGGGGTACGGTACTCACTCGTGCGGGGGGGTACGCGCGCGGGAATACGCGATCGGTAGACGCATCTCACTCCTGCGGCGGATGTTGCCTCGCTGTGCGCGTGCGAACTTGTGCCCATGAACAACCACGGTTATCCGGCGATCTGGAGCGCAAAGCTCGTCATGCTGACGCAGCTGCAGGTGGCGGCCATCGAGCCCGTGAATGTCGTGATGCGCGTCGTTTACAACACGCTCGACGGCATCGTGAACGACTACTTCGTGATTACCGCGAGCGTGGCAAACCGCTAGCGCGCTACACACGCGCTACGTTGCGGCGGGCCAGCGCCATCACCGTCAGCATCGGATTCACCCCGGACGCATTCGGAAACGCCGAGGCGTCCGCAACGATCAGTCCGTCAACGCCGCGGACTCGTCCATCGCGGTCGGCCACGCTGGATCCGGCGTCCCCGCCCATCCGGGCGGTGCTCATCTGGTG